>JAHEME010000547.1:0-1917 GCA_024643825.1 Chloroflexota bacterium
CATCGCCATTCTGCGCGAGATCGTGGCGACGCTCAACACGAAAAAGCGCGTCGATCTCGACATCGCGCCGCCGGAGGAACCGCTGTATCCGCCAGACGAACTCTACGGCGTGATCCCGACCACCTTCCGCGAAGCCTATGACGTGCGTGAAGTCATCGCGCGGCTCGTCGATGGCAGCCAGTTCCGCGAGTTCAAGGCCAACTACGGGACGACGCTGATCACCGGGTTTGCCCGCATCGAAGGCTACCCGGTGGGCATCATCGCCAACAACGGCGTGCTGTTCTCCGAGAGCGCACTCAAGGGCGCACACTTCATCGAACTCTGCACCGCGCGCCGAATCCCCCTGCTGTTCCTGCAGAACATCACCGGGTTCATGGTGGGCCGCGAGTACGAGGCGGGCGGCATCGCCAAAGACGGCGCGAAGATGGTACACGCCGTCGCCAACGCGCGTGTTCCCAAACTGACCGTGATCATCGGCGGCAGCTTCGGCGCGGGCAATTATGGCATGTGCGGCCGCGCGTACAGCCCGCGCTTCCTGTGGATGTGGCCCAATGCGCGCATCAGCGTGATGGGTGGCGAGCAGGCCGCCACCGTGCTGGCGACGATCAAACAGGAGCAGCTAGAGCGTCAGGGCCAGCCCGTGATGACCGACGACGAACTCGCTGAGTTCGAGCACCCGATCCTCGAAAAGTATGAACGCGAGGGGAGTCCCTACTACTCGACGGCGCGGCTGTGGGATGACGGCATCCTTGACCCGGCGGACACTCGCCGCGTGCTGGGGTTGACGTTGAGCGCGTGCCTCAATGCCCCCGTTGAAGAGACGGCGTATGGGGTGTTCAGGATGTAGAAGAGCTAACCTGTGAGGTTTTCGATTGCCACGCATCCTCGCTAACGCTCGTCTGCGTGAAAAGTCTCCTTCGGAGACTGGTTGGTGAGAGGAGGAACCATGCCTTTCTGGAGACTCTATTATCACATCGTATGGGCCACGTGGAGACGCGCACCGTTCATCACTCCCGAAGTGGAACCAACCATTCACCGCATTATCGGTTCCAAAGCGATCCTTGAAAAGGCTCATGTCTACGCGCTGAATGGCATGGCAGATCACATTCACCTTGTGGTCACAATTCCACCGTCCCATAAAGTCTCGTCGCTCATGCACAGGGTCAAAGGCGCATCCTCTCATTTCATCAGCGAACGGTATGGCAAGGCATTCAAGTGGCAGAAAGGCTACGGAGTCCTTACAGTCGGACCAAGCGGACTTGAAACGGCGGTCGCCTATGTGCAGAATCAGAAACAGCACCATGCAGACGGAACCATCATCAATGCGTTAGAGTACTTCACCGCCGATGACATTGGCCCGCAGCTTGCAACGCTATCTTTTGACCCGCCGTCGGAGTAGCCACCCAGCCTCCGAAGGAGGCTTTTCACGCGAACGCAGTGAGCGAGTAGCCGGGCGATTCATCGCTCGGAGGCGTTGGGATGCAGCCTACAACGCTATCTTTTGCCCCACCACCGGAGCAGCCGCCCAGCCTCCGCAGGAGGTTTTTCACGCGAACGCAGTGAGCGAGTAGCCGAGCGATTCCATCGCTCGGATGCGTCGCATTGAAGATTCCATCGCTAGAATATAGGAGCATCGATGCCCACAACTAATCCACCCAGCCGCGTAGAAATCCAACCCGGCATGATGGTGCAGATCATCACCAAGTCCGATCAACGAACTGGCAAGTTGACGGCGGGACGCGTCGCGCGTATCCTCACGCGCAGCGCCACACACCCACACGGAATCAAGGTGCAGTTGGAAAGCGGTTCCGTGGGCCGCGTTCAGCAGATCGTCGCCGAAAGCTAACCTACTGGATACCTCACGCGAGCGTCCCTCGCAGGGTTTTTGTTCGCCAATTCAGGAGGGCAACCCAACGA
>JAHEME010000547.1:1927-3103 GCA_024643825.1 Chloroflexota bacterium
GCGTACCCTGCCGGGGTGATGAGCCGCAGGCGACCCCGAACGACATCGCTTCCTGGAAGCCTCAGATTGATGGGTGGGAGCTTATCGATGAAGACGGAGTGAACAAGCTGCGACGTACGTTTCGCTTCAAGAACTTTGCCGAAGCGCTGGCGTTCGTCAATCGAGTCGGGGCACGCGCCGAGGAGCAGGATCATCACCCGGCCATCAAGTTCACCTGGGGCCGCGCCACCGTCACCTGGTGGACTCACGCGATCAATGGGCTGCACCGCAATGATTTCATCATGGCGGCGATCACCGATGAGGTTCAGACGGAATTCGAAGCAGGATAGTGCGCTTCGATTAGTGGAACGCGTTGAGCAGGCTGAACCCGCCCAACACAAACAGCATCGTACCGAGGAAGGTCGGGATCGCCGCCGTCCACAGATAGCGCCACATCGGGACGCGGTACATGCCGCCGACCACACTGACCAGCTTGCCGCCATACCCCGGAACCAGCCTGCCAAACAGCAGGAACCACACCGAATCAGCGGGGAAGCGGCCCAGCCCCAGCGGGAGGTGCTGGCGGCGCTCTTCAAAATCGGCTACGCTGCTGATGCGCGTGCCGATCCAGTATTCGATCATTGCCGAGATCATGTTGCCCGTGAATCCAAGAGCCGTTCCCAGAATTGGCCCGTAGACCGCGCCATTGATCAGACTGAGCGCCTCGGAGGGGATGGGCGACGCGCCGAGCGCGGCATACAGACCAACCACCAGCACCGGGCCAAGTGCGCCAAAATGCCGCACGAACGCTTCAATCGCGGCGGGATGATCAGACGTAAACACCACGGCTACCAGCGAGAGCGCAAATACCAGCACTAGCAGAAGGATCGTCTGGAGTTTCTGGGGGTTGGATGTAGCATCTTCCATCATTGATTTTTATCCTGAATGTATAATCACAGCAGCGGACACCTCAATGCCCTGCCTGCCAAAGAATATACGTACAGAGGCAGAAGAAGGTTGTAAAGCGTCCGTTGCTTGAAAGTACCGCGTTCGCCCGATTCCATCAAGACGGAGAGCCAGTGTTTCAGACCATCCTGATCGCCAATCGAGGGGAGATCGCCGTCCGCCTGATTCGCGCCTGCCACGAGATGGGCATCCGCGCGGTGGCAGTCTATTCCGAGGCCGACGCCTCCGCGC
>JAHEME010000548.1 GCA_024643825.1 Chloroflexota bacterium
CTACAGTCCATCTTGGGGCAGAATTGTTCTTTGGGGTTCATTCGACACACTCCTTGGTCGCACTTGAAGTGTGCTGGATGAACCTTCTTTCTTCAAACCACGCTATTCTGTGGTGCTACCGTTTTGTCTTTAGCGCCTCAAAAAGACATAAACCATTGCGTCGTCCGGGACGATATGCTATGCTGAAATCTACTCTTTCCTTTGCCAGCAGGATTGATTGAGAACGAATGCATGCTGCGAGAGCGCGTTTCGAACAATATCTACGTCTTCACAAGCGAACTCTATGCTCAGGTCACAGCAGGGGCAATCCTCACATCTGACGGTGCTATCGTAATCGATACACTTCCCTTCCCCGTCGAAACGCGCCAGATTGTTCAGTTTTTAGAAGAACGACATAAAACACCCGTTCGGTACGTGATCAATACGCACTATCATGCAGATCATACGTACGGGACGAGTTTGTTCACGCACGCTCGCGTGATTTCCCATCGGGCTTGTCTGCCGCTGCTCGATACAAAGGGAAGAGAAGGGTTAGAACGGGCGCAGAGAAGTTCTCGCGAGATGGCTACAGTAAGGCTAACCCTGCCAGACATCCTGTTCGATGCAGGCAAGATGTGTTTACACTTAGGTGGCTTTACCCTCGAAATCTGGCATGCGCCGGGACACAGTCCCGATTCGATTGTGTGTTTTGCAAGAGAAGATCGTATCCTATTTGCTGCCGATACGCTGATGCCAATCCCGTTTTTTTCGGATGGAAACTGGTCAGATTATGTAGCCACGCTTGAGTCGCTGCTCTCAGAAACTTTTGAGAATGTCGTTCAGGGGCATGGAGAAGTTATATTGCGTGGGGAAGTCCCGGACAAGATTCGTGAAGACCTTGCGTATCTTCGAAGTCTCAGGGCGCAGGTGGAAGAAATTATTGTTCAGGGCGCAGGTGTTGAAGCACTCGCGATGATTACCCTGGAATCTTGTGGGAAGAGCAGGATTCCGTTAAACGGACTTGTTCAACAACTACATCGCAGCAATCTTGAATCGCTTTACCGGGAATTGGTGGAGATTTAGTAACCTGACAGCCGGGGAGTAGCATCTCTAATGTCATACATCAGATTGGGGGCCAGGGATAGTTTCTGCCCGATCCAGCAGGGGGAAACTCTTGGCACTCAATCACTTCATCTGTACGTCGTTTGAGGGCGTCAATTTCTGATGCAGAGAGTACGGAAAGTAAAGGGTCAAGGAATGCCCTGTCATTCAGGTCATTGCGAAATCTGGCGATGTCCTTGATCCATTGATCGGGAATTGCATCGCCAGAGAAGTCCCAGATCACAGTTCGCAGCTTGGGCTGTCGATGAAAACATATTCCGTGATCGATCCCCCATATTTTCCCATTTGAATCAAGCAGGCAGTGTCCTCCCTTGCGGTCTGCATTGTTGACCAATATATCGAATAAGGCCAACTTTCTTAATTGGTCTTCAAAGTCGCTCCCAAACGTAAAGTAGTTTTCCGCTGGATCGTGCTCAATGCGGAGTTGTACGCTGCCAACGCCGTGAATGCCATCACGAATGATCGTTGGTGGAACCAGATTCCAGCCAAGGGCCACACTAACCATATACGCAGCAGCTTCCCGTTGACACAGCGTCCCGTCAGGAAAATCCCACAGAGGGCGTTCACCCCGCCGGGGCTTGTAAATTGCGAAGATAGAGTCTGCCCCTTTCTTGATCGATACAAGAAAAGTGTAGTTTGAGCTCCAGGGCAGCAATCCATGAACTTCGTGCATCTCGCCCTCACGAAGTAGATTGAGTATCCCGTTATTGGCAGGGGCGGGAGGCAGACTTAGATGTGCAGACATCTCGGCTTCTTGGGTAGATAGAGATTAGCCCCAATGGACGGGCTTCCGATGTCCATTGGAAGGGGGGCAAAAATGCTCTTCCGGGTCGATGGGACGCCCGCAATTGCCGCAAATTGGCCGCCCACCAGCGACCATGTGTGCCGCCTGTTGGGAAAGAATCGCCATCTGCTCGCGGGTTGCGCTAAACCGAGCAACTCGCGGCTCATCAGGAGCATCTTCTGGGAGAAGCTCATTTAGGACTAAAATCAAGCGGTCATTTTCTTCATCATAGCCAAGTCCCATCTGACCCACGCGAAATACTGGCAGAATTGGCTCGCGAAGATCTACATCTTTATCCTGAAGGTTCGCCGCGTCTGTGAGTCGCGAAAACTTCTCAGCAACTTCCGCTAGAATCTTCGAAATACTCTCGGAGAGGGCACCTGCCTGCTCCTTCTCAATGATAAGAGTTAGCAGATGGCTGCCTTCGCCAGCCTGTAGATGAAAAATTCGTTCCCCAGGTGCTCCTATCGTTCCCACCGTAATGAAATCAGCGGGATCGAATTCATACTCAGATGACATAGCTTTCCTTTAGGATGCAGGTTGGCAACTCAGTGATCTGTTCGTTGCTCAAGGATATAGTCGTAATGCGCTGTGTCGTTCAAGCGTGCCAGGCGTGGGCCATAGCGGTCAAGGTCAATGATGGAGATCGATGCTGGAGCAATATCGATGCGCTGGAATAAGTCCAGATGAGTCCCGGCATAATGAGCAATGGCCATTTTCAAAACATCAGCATGGGATACGATCACAATATTGCCAGTATGAGTCGCTGCAAGGCGTTCCAATGTGGTTACGATTCTCGCCTGCACCTCAAAAAAACTCTCGCCGCCTGGTGGAGGCAGATTGTCCCCCTACAGATGCGTTCAGGTTTCCGACCGCCAGGAAGGCTTCCCGACGCTTCACACCCATGATGAAAAGACTTAGCAGGACAATCAATGCTTCCAATATCAGCAATAGGCGCTCACCGAACAAGATTACCATCTGCGATTGGCCCATAAACAGATCCTGCCAGGCAGTTGTCTGTCTTACCAGGGGATCGACCCAAAAAACCAGCACAAGGATAGCTCCCATAGTCAGGAAGTAGCCTCGTAAAGGTCTTATGGGTTTACCAAATAGGATTTGCATAATCACCTAAGTGGAGAGGAGCATACTTGTCCATGAAGTTGGTTTCAAAAGGGGTTTCGTTCAGATAAATTTCAAAGTCCTGGGTCAGGGTC
>JAHEME010000549.1 GCA_024643825.1 Chloroflexota bacterium
TGCGCGGTCAAGTCCTCGAGGTCTTTCGGGCCTCGGCCGAGGACTTGATGGTCCGCAACAACAGCAAGAGCTTGCACGTGGGACAAGTCGGGGTCCGGTGTCGCTTTTGCGCGCACGTGGCGGCACGAGCCCGGGCGCCTCGTTCGAGCGCCTTTCCGTCCAGTATTGCTCAGATTTATCAATCCTTTACCATGATGTTGAGGGAACACTTTGGGCGTTGTTCGGCCATGCCGCAGCCTCTCCAAGATCAGTTGGAAGCGCTGCGCAAGGAGAACCTCCAGGGTGCCAGGTAAGAACTTGTTGATGTTAATATGCAACCTCCTCGTGAAGTCGTGCCATTACTAACATTTGATGCTTGTTTTGTTCTTGTCTTCCACAGTGATGCCAAAAAGTACTGGATCCATGCCGCCAAGAAGATGGGATTGTTCGATACCTCGGATCATGGCATGGATATCACGGATGCCTCAAGACTCCGGGCGACACAGATTGCTCCCTTTGGAACGTCCCACGAAGATCATACCCCAGCCGCTGCGGTGGCGGCCAGAATCGCCTTGGTTTCCCCCAATGAAAACCGCCATGTCCCCCAATACCTCAAGGCGCTCTTTGAGCACGTTCAGGTTGTCACCTTGGCCAAGTCGGAACGCGTGGGCAACCGCAAGACCTTGGCGAGAGACTTGCCCGGTCTTGGCTGCAAAAAGTGCGCCTGCAAGGGACGGCTTGGACTCTGCCGCGTCTTTCCCGCCCGTCGCAGGGCGCTTCCCGCCAAGGTCGAAGACCTCTTTCAGCACTTGAAGCGATGTCCCTTGATCCCGGTGCAAGAGCGAGAAGTGCTGGTGCACTTGCATGCTCAGTATCAGCAGCAAAAGGACGCTCGCAGGGAACAACAGGATGCGGCCGAGTTGTACGAACGAGAGTTCTTTCATCGGCTCTGGGCCAAACTCGGGCATTCCAACAAGCCGTCGTCGCAGTCCAGTGATGCACAATTTTAAAAAGTTTTGATCGATCATGGGGTCAACCGTCCAGCGCTATGCGGCATTTTACATGTTATGTGTTCACCTTTAGGAAAGTGTGTATTTCATAACCAAAGCAGCACGTAGGAAGCTTACAGTACGTAAATGTTTAGAACAGTAAATCTACTATTTTCACAAACACTTTTCGATTACTTATTAGAACAATACATGGATCTCCTCTTCCTTGCTACTAGCTAGCTAATAGTAGTAGTACATGAGTAGAATAGAGGAATGACTGAGCAACAGAGAGTACCGAAGCAGCCCTAAGCATCCGCTTCATCATCGGACGACTTGGAGTTCTTCATCTGTTGCGCAATGAAAAGGTTACTGGGCCTTTTCTGAGCAACTTCAACCTGTTCTGGCTGCCCGGCAATATCAACGGCACCGTTCTCGCTGTCCGCGCCTTCCTCCTCTTCTTCGTTCAATTCTTTCAACGCTTGCAAGATATCTGCGTCCCCGGCAATCATACTGCTGAGACGGCGGGCTCCTTCGCTGGGTCGGTGTGGTCCTCCGCCTTCGCCCGGCAGGGCCAGTCCCATGGATTTCATGCTGCTTCGAATGGAACTACGGCGCCGCGTCACGCTGACATTGGGTGCATCGTACGACGTTCGCTGGCCCATTTCTGGGAAGGAAAGTTCCACGAGATCGGGATCAAATCCTTCCGTTTCAATCTTACTGGGGTCGGCAGCCGGATAGTCGTTGGGCATGCGCAAGACGACGATCAGGTTCATCGCATATGGGATAATGCAGAGCAAGATCGCTTTCATAGCCCACCATGGCAATCCGTTGACCGTAGGAGCATCTTCAGGGTCTTCGGGGAAGCCAGCCGGCACCAGTGGTGTGATAATGGAAACACTCATGATCATAAAGAAAACGTAGTACCAATTGGTAAGGCTCTCATGGACCCCTTCCATCATCTTCCACATCATGTGTGGTGTCAGAATACGTTCTCCAAATCGAGCCGTGCAAGGAATATCAAAGGCTGGACGGTTGGGAAACCACAGCTCATTTTTGTTCGTCATTTGTTGATCTTCCAATTGGTCATTCACATTGAAAAGCAATCGTCGGGTTGACTCCAGCAGAACAATCAAAACTACTTGAACGGTAAATCCAGTGATTCCAGCATCGATGGGAGCGGGACTGCTGCCTTCTGCAGTAATGTACCCGAAGTAAATGATGAAGCAATACAGGACACCCGCCAATGCACTAATGGACAAACACCAAGGATGGACATCAGTCCTCTTGTTGGTAGCAAAGAGCGCAAATAGAAAGGCTGGTACACCTTGCATGGTGATGGGGAACTGAATTGCACCCAGGTCACTAACTCCCGACTTCCAAAAGAGTCTGAAAACAACCAAGAAAATCTGTTAGTGAACCAATCACTCATGCGAGATTTCCTACGATGCATTTTCGCTCCATACATACCCAATGATAAGTGAAATAAGGACCACAAAAAAGGACACAGCACGACCCATCCAGGCCAGGGCATTGGGAGATCTTGCTTTGGAGAGGGGATACAGGATCTCCACTGTCACTAGTTGGGATGCTGCGATGATGAGGGAATCTGCTGTACTCATAATGGCAGCCAAGGAAGCTGTAAATGCAATCATGGCCGCAAATTTGGCAAATCCGCCCAGGTCCATGACAGTTTCCAAGATCGCACTGAATGGGCTTGCAACTTCTGTATAAGAACCATCCTCGCCAGCCAACATTTGAACACCAACTGTACCCAAAAAGACACCAACCAACATGGTGATCCACCTGGACAACGACACAAGAAAAGGGAGTGAAACGGGAAACACGCAGTCAGTTAGTAATTGCCACCAATCCAAACCACCACGAGCGTATTGTCATGAATTTCTTGTCCAAGCTGCACTTGTACTTACGGTCCAATGACAACCACAGAGTAGGCAGCCTTTAACGATTTCAAGTCTCTTGCTGCATAGGTTCGTTGTAAGAAGTGCGGCAAGGTTAGGAAACTAAAGTTGATGAAACTGAATTGCCACCAGCTCCATTGCTGCGCCTCGGACGGCGTCTGATAGAATTGAGGAGCAGGATAGGTAGTGGGGTCCAAGTCTGTCCA
>JAHEME010000550.1 GCA_024643825.1 Chloroflexota bacterium
CAGTTTTCGTTTGGGCCCAAAAATTGCTCACCGCACGGGTTGGTTGACTCCAATGTGTAGAGGTGCGGGACGGGATTATCGCGGTTGGCAGCATCGAGGAAGAGCATGCCCGGCTCGCCGTTGTGGTGGGCCTGCTTCACGATCAGGTCGAAGAGATCGCGGGCACGGACGGTTTCCCATACGGTATCGTCCTGCGGGTTGACCAGTTCGAAGTCGTCATCGTTCTTGACGGCCTCCATGAAGGCATCGGTGACACCCACGGAGATGTTGAAATTGGTGATGTGACTCTCGTTGGTCTTCGAGGTTACGAAGTCGCGGATGTCGGGATGATCGACTTTGAGGACGGCCATATTCGCGCCACGACGCGAGTTATGAGTCACCATGCCATTCGCGAGGTAGGTGTGATTCTCGTCAACTTCGATGTCGAGGGTGAGGGACTTGCCTGCATCTTCGATGCTCGTAACCTCCATGAACCACACGTCATCGACTGGGCGAGCGTGCTCTGCAAAGTCGGGATACTGGCTCGCAAGAAGATCGTAGCCCGAACGGGTTAGCTGGCGATCTCTGCGCGTGTAGCGCAATAGTTGACCGCGCAGTTTCGGTGAAGTGGCGCGGAAGTTCTTCCCTTCGCTACGCCCGCGACGATCTATCTGAGGAAGGCTGATTGCTTCCAATACCGGTTCTACCCAGAACTCTGGGGACGGGAGCGGGTAGCTTGACTCGCGGGCAAGATCGGGTTCAAAGGCATAGCAGGCGGTGAAGCGAGAGCGTGAATCGCAGCCGATGCGATCCCGCCATACCTGCAAGCCTTGCTGAGACTGAATGCGTACTGACCACATCGGGGAAGCGCCATAACGATCCGCACCGGGTTTCATGGAAAATACACGCACCGGGCAACCGAGGCCAAGCAGCAGAACGGCAACTTCGCGGATGAGTGCCTGGGAACTGCTAATCAACTGGGGATAGCCATGCAAGACGCTGCCATCGGCCTCGAACAATCCACGGAGATAGGCAGCGACAACCTGCGACGTGCTCTGACGAATCAGGCGCGGCACACGAACCATTGTGCTGACATCTTTATCAAGGCCATTCAGCCGGAGGAAGTCCTGCACGGCGCGATTATCTATGACAAATGTGGTCGAGGCATCATCTGGCTTCTGCTGAGAATGGATGGTCACATGATCGCCGAAAAGCCGTGCCATCAGAACAGGCATCTCATCCATGAGGTAGCTGGTGTGGGCAACGGTAACACCGATCCGATGATCCCCTTCACCAGCGGCGATAAAACCATCGCCAGATAACAAGCCGAGGAAGAACGCGAACTCCTCATCAAGGATTGAAGGCAGACCGGGCATCACTTGATTGCCATGCTGCCGCATCGGGCGGCGGAGCGCTTGAAACCTGCCGCGATGCTGACCGAGCTTCACGAGGATCGAATCGCCCTCTTGAAGCTCGTCGATACGCCGCCATTCGGGGCCAATCGGAGTCATCACTTTGACTTTGTGATTCGGCGTCCCGGTGATCTCCAGACCCATGTCAGTACGAACGCGCAGCACAGGGGAAACACCGTTGTTGTATGCCTGAGACGAGATTCGATCCCCGTCATCAGTGGGAACGGTCAGATGGTGATCGCGCCAGCCAGCTTCTTTGTGGGCTACGATTTCATCGAGGCGGAGCAGGCCGCGTTCGGTGAACACGAGCGTCTCTGGAATCAAACAACCACCCTGAGCAACCTCGCCAAATGCCTGATCATAGACGCGAAGGAAGCCGACAGGCCCGGTGGCTTCGCCGCCGCTGCTCTTGACATGCGCCCCTTTTGGGCGAAGGTGGCTGAAGGCGAAACCGTTGCCGCCACCCGTCTGCTGGATTAGCGCGGCATTGCGGAGAGTCTGGAAGATGCCTTCTTCGTCACGACCCATATCGTCTTCCAGGCCGAGGACGAAGCAGGCCGCAAGCTGCCCCAGCGGAGTCCCGGCTCCGGTAAAGGTCGGGGAATTAGGGAAGAAGCGGCGCGAAGTCAGGAGATCGTAGAACTGCTCGGCGATGGCCTGACGGTCTTCCCCGTGTTCGTCTTCGGGCGCGGCAACGTTCCAGGCAACGCGCCAGAACATCTCCTCGACAGTCTCGGCAGGCTTACCGTCTTCGCCGCGACGCAAATAGCGTTTGGTAAGAACAGTGCGCGCATTCTCGCTGAGGTCAATGGTATTCCGCTTCACCGGGAGATGACCTCGTCCGTTGGCGTTGACTTCGACTTTCTTGCTGATCTCATCCATGTTGGCCTTTAACCCATCTGCTAGCAACTACACCTATGTTTATCGTTCTCTCGCACTCGATCCATCGTTGCCTACAAAGCGTCTATTTACGTAGGGCGGGGTTGGCGAGGAAAAGTACGCCGGACGGCAACCAGAGGTTGCGAGCAGGCTGCACTTCCCTACAATTCCAACCCTGTTCGTGTCTTCCCGCGCAGCAGGGCGTGCGCTGAACCTGCCAGCAGGCGATCAATCTCGCTGCGTACAGCAGTCAGATCGTCTAATCCCAGAAAGACAATCGCATAGCGGATGTAGGCGATCTCATCCAATTCGCACAGCCCCGCAATGACCAACTCGCCAATCTCATGGCTGGGGATTTCTTCAACACTACGCTCCACTATCTGCGATTCAATGGAGGAGACGAGGCGATCAATGGCTGCCTGCGGGATCGGACGCTTGGCGCAGGCGACCTGAATCCCCCAGCGGAGCTTCTCTGGATCGAACGGCTCGCGACGCACGGGGGTTCCGTCGGCTTCTTCCTTCACCACAACGGGCAGACCCATGCGCACACGCTCTATGGTGGAGAAGCGGCGATCACAGACCTGACACTGCCGACGACGGCGAATCTCTTCGTGAATAGAGTCGGATGTTGTATCGACGACGCGCGTAACAGACGCGCCGCAATAGGGGCACTTCATAACGTTGAATCCCTCAGTTGAACTGACGATTGATCCGCCTGTGTTTTACCCGAACACATGGTCGAATCTTGAAGATGAGGACATCCTAGCATGGAAAGAGGAAGCCTGCTACCGGAGTCATGCAGGGAAACCTTAAAACTTCGG
>JAHEME010000551.1 GCA_024643825.1 Chloroflexota bacterium
CTCCAATGTGCGCATGATCGTGATTGGCTCAAAGTGCAGCACATCTTGATAGTTCAGGGTCAGGGGCTGCTCGACCAATCCGCCAATCTCCAGTGACCAACTTGTCTCATCGATAGGGGGGGCTGGAAGCAAGGCATACGCCTGTACATAGAATGAGTCTAGTGGCGTGAGCAAGGTTTCGCGCTGGTAGACTGGATCGTTATGGTGGGGGTCTGGCTTACTGAAATCAGCAGCATGTGTCCGGTCGTTGGTGGCAAGCGCATCCGGGACACTCACGGTTGGGGATTGTGCCTGAGTTGGCTCGTAGCCATCAGGAACTAAAGTTGGGATGTTTACGTTTGAGATACTCGCTGGACGGCAGGATGCCATCAGGAATCCTGTAGTACCAGTCACGAGGATGAGAAAGTCGCGACGTGTGAATTGTGTTCTCATCGGCGAGCCTCTATGAATTTTCTGCCTGCATCGTTATATTGCTGTGATCGTGCGAGGGGTTCCTTCAAGGCATGTGACACCATCCATACCGACGATTGCCCCGTGCCGAACACCAGCGGGGATGTCGAGCCTGTCGCCGGGTTCCAGTTCAATCATGCGATCTTTCTCGTCGGTGAGGGTGAACCAGATTCCACCTTCGATGCAGTAAATTGCTCTTGCCAAGGTGCTTTTCTGTACTGGAAAGCGTTCCCCACTCTCCCACGCCCAGATGGAGATGCTCAGGTTTTCTTTTTCCAGTAGTGCGCGGAGGGTGGCTTCATCTGGTTCCGCACTTTGTTGCCAGGGAGTATGTTTGACTTCAGACATGAATGATCCTGAACATATGCTAATCGAAAGAAGGAGATGCTGGCGAGATTGATAAACGTTTTTCAAGGGCGAAGCAGGCTTCGTGAACGAAATGTTGCTGACCGCTGGGGTCTGAAAAGCTCCAGTCGCTATCATCCTGACGAAAGATATGATACCCCAGGCGTTCATACAGACGGAGTGCGTCACGATTATTCGTTGCTACAGCTATGGTTGCCCATCCGAACGCCCGATCAACAAGCTCGTTCTCAGCCGTGCGAATCAGGTGGGTTCCAATACCTTGCCCTCGAAAAGGGGGCATCACATGGAGCGAGTATAAATAGGCTCGTGAAAACCCATCAGCATAACTTAGATTACCAGCCGTAAGCTGGACGTTCAATCGTCCAACTGGATATTGATTCACATCTGCAATCAGCATCAACCGATGCCCCTCTACTGAATCATCGAAGGCTTTACGAAACAGATCTCGATAGCGCCACATTTCTTCATCCCACTCCAAAAGGGTGAGATCCGCCTTCCTTGCGTGGCGGATCGAGGCGGCTAATGAGAGATCAATTTTCGTCGATATGTCCGAATGGCTGATCAAACTAACCCTCTCGTTTCCGATAGAAAAATTTCACGATTTCACCATATACCCAACGCCGTGAATCGTATGAATAAACTGTGGACTGCTGGAGTCAGGCTCAAGCTTGGCGCGCAAATTGCGAATATGTGCTCGCACCAGGTCTGGATCTCCCGTACCTGGTGGATACTGCCATACGCGGTCCAGAAGCTCCCGTACGGAATGGGCTTGATCCGGGGCTGTCATCAAATGGTGAAGCAATCGAAACTCTGTTGACGTTAGCTGGGTATCCTTCAACAACTCTGTCGAAACCTGAAACGTGGTTGGACTTAATGAAATGCCACCAACAATGAGAGGTTCTTTTGCTGACTCATCGGGAGGATAGCGGCGGAGCAGCGCCCGTATCCTCGCGGTGAGTTCTTTCAACTCAAATGGCTTGGTCAGATAGTCATCCCCGCCAGCATCCAAGCCCTGGACGATCTCGTCCGTACGCCATCGAGCACTCAGAAAGAGGATAGGCAGTTCATGATACAGAGGGTTTGCCCGTAGTTCCTTGCAAAAGCTCAACCCGTCCTGACCCGGCATCATGATGTCCAGGATAATCAGGTGAGGGCGGTGGCGGGCCAGTAGAGATCGCGCCTGTGCAGGAGATTCCGCGATGCGAATTTCATGTTCTTCGCGGCTGAGTGCCCGCTGTACGGTTCCTAAAACCTCTGAATCGTCATCAATGACGAGAATATCAGCCACTCTGTCTTCCTCGCATCTCACGCCACATCATATGGGAACAGCACGGTTGCTATGGTTCCCTCATTGGGAGCACTGGTAATCTGAATTTCACCACGATGATCCGCAACAATCTGATGACAGATGTACAGGCCCAGTCCCGTGCCTTCGCCATGTGGTTTCGTGGTGAAGAAGGGATCAAATACCTTCTCCAACTGGTTATCAGGTATTCCTACACCATTATCCTGAATGGAGACCTCGACCATTTGTCGCTCGTGATTATCCTGCGTTTGTACAACAATCTTTCCTTCCGCAACATGCTTCTGTACGATAGCATCCCGTGCATTGATTAACAAATTTGTCCAAATATCGGTGATTTGGCCGGAACTGGCAACAATACGCGGCAGCGAGGTAGCCAGATCAACTTCGAGATCGATCCCCTTCTCGCGGATCTGGTTTCCAACAAGCTCCAATGTTTCTCTCAGGCTGTGATTCACATCCAGGGAACGAGCTTCGTCGTCACCACGTGCGATAGTAAGGATACGTTCCACCACCTTCTTGGCACGTTGACCCGCTTTTAGAATAGCCTTTGCAGATTCTTGCTCTGACCCTGATTGTGGAAGATCCTGAACAAGGATTTCCGCATCACCCAGAATCGTTGTCAGCGGGTTATTGATCTGGTGAGCGACTACTGCCGAAAGCTCTCCCAAGGCGGTTAAGCGAGCCGTGCGAACGAGATGATCCTGCATCGCCTTCAAATCGTCGAGGCCTCTCTGAAGGTTTTGGACAAGGCGAGCATTTTCCAGGGCAATAGCTGCTTGGTTGGCAAAGGCGCGGGCCAGACCCAACTCGCGCCTGGAGAAAACACGATGGGGGTTCAGGTCGTAAAGCTGTACCAGTCCGATACTGTGATTGCGAAAGGCCAGCGGGAGCGCAACCATTGTGCCGCTGCCTGTGGGATCAAAAAGATGCGATTCCCGGGTTTGTTCTGAGCTAATTACCGCAAT
>JAHEME010000552.1 GCA_024643825.1 Chloroflexota bacterium
CCCACCACCGAGGAACAGGATCATTCCCTGAATGAGCAGATACTCTTTCCAGCCCATCAGGAAGCTCAACCCTACAGCGATGCCAAGCAGAATCAGGTTGGTGGCCCAGACGTTATTGCGCTCGCGTTTGCTGGCTCCCTTGCGGACGATGCGATGTGCGATCCCGAACATATAGAATGGGCCAAGTCCAAAGGTGATCAGCGGAAAGCGGAACAGCCGATAGCCCAACCGCTTGAAGGGGGTCATTTCGGCATATTCTTTGGCGGTCAGAGTCCAGACATCACCCATGCCGCGCCGATCCAGGTCGCCCGCCGATGCGTGGTGCATCGCGTGTTCGTGCCGCCATTGGTAATAGGGCGTAAAGGTGAAGATGCCGGAGATGATTCCCCAGAAGTGATTGGCATTCTGCGACTTGAAGAATGATCCGTGCCCGGCATCATGGAAGATGATGAAGATTCTCATCATGAAGCCTGATGCGAGAACGGCCAGAGGCAGGGTCAGCCAGAAGGAAATCGACAGGCTGCGGTATAGCAGATACCACAGGATGATATAGGGGACGAACGAGTTGATGATCTGCCAGGAACTACGCCGGATATCAGGGTTCTGATATTTAGCGACGATGCTCTGCCAGTTGACGCGCTGCGTCGGTGCTGCTGTTGTGCTCATTACAAACCTCCAGAGTGATGGCAGAATCTATGGCCGTCCAGAGGATTGTCCGTATCGTGCCAGCCTGCCGTGAATTCATGAAGCAAAAGGATTGTACCATGTTCGTGACCGGCTTCACACATCCAAGTGTACTACGTTGCTGATGGAGTCTCGCGGCGCAATCGCCGCCGCCCGACGCCGCGCATTAGATTCAGCACGGAAGGCATCACCTGGGTATAGAGCCGATACAGGCGGGGGTTGGCGGGATAATCCCACGCACCGATGCGCCGCACCACCGTCCCACCGAACCCCGCTTTGAAACGATAGACCCCCGCAAGGGCATCGTTTTCGTCGTAGAAATCGTCCGGCGCACCCCAGAAATCGTAGGTGGCCATCTTCTGCGCGCGCGCCCAGCGGATGGCTTCCCATTGGAGAAGGTAGGTCGGCATGTTGTTGCGGTCATCGTCGGAGGAGGCTCCGTAGAAGTACCAGGCACGTTTACCAAAGCCAAAGATGATCACATGGGCGACGGCTTGCCCGCGATGTTCGGCGATGATGGGCTGCGCCAAGCCTGCCTCCATGAAGCTACCCCACGCCTGACTGTAATAGGAAAACGGGCGGGTGATGAAACCATCGCGCCGGGCGGTTTCGACGTAGAGATGGTAGAGGGTCTGCATATCTTCGATGCCGCCGAAGCGAGTGGTCACGCCGCGTTTCTGGGAGAGGCGCACGTTGTAGCGCGTCTTCTGCTTCATCGCCATCATGAGCGCGTCTTCGTCGTAGCGCAGATCAAGGAGCATCGAGTTGCGAAACTGCACCTGATCGGGGGAGAACGTGAACTCCTGCGCCGTCCATTCGGCAGCGACGGCATGGCCGAGGGGGACTTCCTGCGAGCCGAGTTCGCCTGGCACGCCTGTGCCTATGACGACATCCGGGTCGATCTTCAGGAAGATCGCGCCACTCTCACGAGTGTGATACTTCAGCGCATTGAGCACCGCGACGCGGAGGGGCTGATCGGTGTAATCAAGCACCGGGCCTTTGGGGACATACATGATCTTGAATGGCCCGGCTCGGCGAGTCAGCACCTGGGCCATCGCAACGACCTCTCCGCGATTCAGGTAGGCGATGCGCTTTGGCTCCCAGCCTGTCGTGGCCTGTTTGAACTCGCCCCATTCCCAGGATTGCAGCACGTGCGCGGACGGCATCTGGGCGAGGGTGGCGTTCCAGAGATTACGGTCGGTGATGGGTGTTGCTTGCACTTGCATAGAACTGTATCCACAGATAGCGGCGATGTCGCCGACCGGGTTAAACGTGATTTGCTTGATCTGCATGGGGCTTCAACTGATCCAGCAGCCGGGTATGGAGTTCGTGGTCAGAAGTCACTACGAAGATCGACTTCCATCCCTGCCCGTAGGACAGCCCCGTAAGGCGGAAGGGGAGATCCAGGCCATCAATCGCAATGGCATAGGCTGCATCGCCTTCACGCGGGGCACGGAACAGAGTCAGCGGCTTGACAGTGGTGATCGTACCGGGGGCGAACGAATCCCACGGGATCAGGCGCGGGCTGCGTTCTCGCAGGAAGACGCGCACGCCTTCGCTGCTAATGGCAATATCGGAGGAGGTCACGTAGCCCGATGCTGCTGCGATGATCGCGCGGACAATAAAGTACAGAAGACCCACCAACGCGAGCACAATCAGCGCGTCAGGCTGCTGGATGGTGGCGCGATTGGCGATCCACTGGCGAACGATCACGCCGCCGAGACCCAGCATCACCAACGCGAGGACGATGTTAAACGTCCATGCGGTGCGGTAGGTCTGGCGTTGGGAACGGTTCTCTGTCAGATAGTGATACATCTCGCCATGCGGGTTTTCCATGTTTATCCCTGTATGGATCGGCTCGCCAGCACCATCTGATACACGCGGTAGAGCAGGGGATTGTAGACGTAATCCCAGGCTCCGACGCTCCGCACGATCTGCCCGCCGAATCCGCGTTTGAATCCGTAGACGCCCCATAAGCCATCGCTGCGTGCCTGAAACTGGGATTCGAGGGTGGCGGGGTCTTCGTCCGGGATGCCCCACAGATCGTAGACTTCGCAGCCCCTTTCGCGCGCCCAGCGGATGGCTTCCCACTGAATGGCGTAGGTGGGCATTCGCTCCCGTTCTTCATTAGAAGATGCGCCGTAAAAGTACCATGCTGTTCGGCCAAATGCGAACACCATCAATGCGGCGAGGTCTTTGCCCTGGTGTGAGGCGATGGTCAGGGCCGCATGATCGGGGGCAAAGAGTTGGTACGCCAGACGATAATAGGCGGCAGAATGCACGCCGATCTGATTGCGTGCCCCCGTGGTTCCCATCAGGTCATTAAAGGAATCGAGATCGATTGCGGAGCCGCGCCGCACTACCACATCCTTCTTCGCACCCGCACGGACTTTGCGGCGGGTG
>JAHEME010000042.1 GCA_024643825.1 Chloroflexota bacterium
GCAGCGTCCACCCTGTTCGCGGGCAGTTTCTTCGCTGAAGCCAAGTTCTACCTGGGAAACTCCGATGCGTCGGTTTGAAGGAAGCAAAGGTGGTTGGCGACGCGGCCAGCGTAGATAGTCCCGCAGGGGGCCAAGAAGGGGGTAGTCCTGCTTCTTGAGCGGGGTGAAGAATCCCTTACGAACCCGGCGTGGCTCTACATTTTGCACATAGCTGTGGATGCTGCGCGCTGCACGTTGACCGTCGGCAACCGCATTGATGATCAGCCGTGGGCCGAAAGCGATGTCTCCGCCTGCATAGACCCCTGGTGCGGTTGTGGCGAGGGTTTCTCGATCTATCGTTAACGTACCACGGGGAGTGACCTCCAACCCATCATCTGGCTGTATCCACTCCAATTCTCCAGCTTGCCCGATGGCGACAATGATGCTGTCGCATTCCCAGATCTTTTCACTATCGGGGGCCAACTGAGGATTGAAGCGACCTTGTTCGTCAAATGCATGAATCACATCCAGGGTTTCAATCGCTCTGGCATGACCGTTTTCTCCGATAATCCGCTTCGGAGCGAAATGGTTGTGGATGATGATGCCCTCTTCAGCAGCCTCATCAATTTCGATGGGGTCGGCGAGCATTTCGCTTCGGTCTTCCAGAACCAGGCAATGCACCTGCTCGGTGGCACCCAGGCGAGCCGCAGTGCGTGCGACATCCAGTGCCATCTCCAGGTCTCCCCCGGATTGCGCGGAGAAACCCAACCGAGCCGCAGTACGGGCGACATCCATCGCGACGTTCCCGCCGCCAATAACCAGGATATTTTTACCTAAATCAAGATTATACCCTCCCAGGTTGACGTTGATTAAGAAATCCACGGCGCGCAGCACGCCGTCGAACTGCTCCCCTTCGATGTTCAGGTTTCGGCTCTGGTAAGTGCCGATGGCGATGAATACAGCGTCGAACTCGTCCCGGAGAGACTGCAAACTGAAGTCAGTCCCCAGCTTTTGATTCAGCTCCAGCGTTGGGCCTAAGGCCAGGATCGCCTGAATCTCAAGGTCTATTAATTCGCGAGGAAGGCGGTATTCGGGGACGCCCAGCCGCAGCATCCCACCTGCCATCGAAGCCGCATCAAAGATAGTCACCTCATGCCCCAGCAATGCCAGATCGTGTGCGCAGGAGAGACCTGCGGGGCCTGCGCCAACCACCGCAATATGCTTCCCCGTTTTCTCATGCTGCTGTTGCGCAGAGACTAATCCGCTCCGACTGGTTGGAAAAACCGTGTTTCCCAGATCGACAGTATCCGTTCGCCCGGTGTAGGTTGGCCATGCAGGAGGTACGTGGGGTTTTCCGCCTTCACCCATGTAAACACCATAGCGGTCGTTGACAAATCGTTTGAGGGCACGAATGGCGATTGGGGCATCGATTTTCCCACGGCGGCAAGCAGCCTCACATGGTGCGCCACAGACCCAGCCGCAGGTTGAAGCAAAAGGGTTGGTTTCCCGAGCGATGAGATAGGCTCGCTCATAATCCCCGTGAGCAATCGCATTTACATAGGCCCGACCATCAGTTCTCACTGGGCAAGCGAACTGGCAGGCGACAGTCTGCTGGTAGAACTTAATATCGGGCAGAAACACGCTATATCCGGTCATAGGATGAGCCTCCTGTGACCAGTGTAGTTTACGAAAGTGTAGATTGGGTCTAGTCTGAGTGTGGGTTTGGTGAAGAACAGGCAGGACGTTCCAGGCAGGTGGGCCGCAGAGGAACTATTCGAAGCGGTAGCCAAATCCTCGTTCGGTTACTATATGCTTGGGATCACCAGGATCCTGCTCGATCTTCTGGCGCAACGACCAGATGTAATGCTTGACCAGATCAGCCTGTCCTGCATAGTCGAATCCCCAAACCTCTTCAAGGAGATCATCGGTGGGAATAGTGTGATGAGGATTGCGGGCAAGTGTTTCTAATAGCCGATATTCTGTTGGCGTAAGATCGATGGTTGTACTGGCAACCGACACTCGGTGTTCCCTGAAGTTAATGATCAGGTCTCCGCTATGCAGCTCCTGGGATGAAGAATCAACGGTAGGGATACGTGCGAGAACAGCTCCAATGCGTGCTACAAGTTCTGCGAATGAGAACGGCTTAGTCACGTAGTCGTCGATGCCCATTCGAAATCCCCGCAGTTTATCGAACTCCTCTCCCTTTGCAGTTAGCATAATGATTGGCACACGCGACTGATCTCGAAGTTGGCGACAAACTTCCCAGCCATCCATACCTGGCATCATGACATCGAGCACAATGAGATCTGGCTGCTCGTTTTCAGCTAACCCAAGCCCATCCTGTCCGCCAGAAGCTGTCAGGCAGTGATATCCAACCATCCGTATGTGATCAGATAATAGCTCAAGCAACGTGATTTCATCGTCTATGATAAGAATCTTTTGTTCAGCCATTGATGCCCTGCCATACGGGGAGAGAGAACGTGAACACAGCGCCCCCGCTCGGATGATTTTCAGCCCAGATTCGTCCTCCCTGAGCCTCCACAATGCGGCGGCAAACATACAGCCCTAAGCCATAGCCATACACGGCCTGCGAGTCACTGCTATCGGCTCGGTAGAACTTATTAAAAACGCGCTCTAGATCGTCCGTGCAAAGCCCGGAGCCAGAATCGCGCACAGAGATTGCGACCTCGCTCTGATCTGCACGAATATCCACGAAAACGGTTTTTTCAGGTGGAGAGTACTTATCAGCGTTATCTAGCAGGTTAGTCAATACCTCCAACAAACGATCCCTGTCAGCGTAAATAAGAGGCATTCCAGGTTTGTCTGTGATCTGGATTTGCCGGAAAATTGTCCGGGTGGATAACTGTTCTACCACTTGACGTAGGATCGGCACTATAGAGATTGGCTCAAGCTGATACGTGATCTCGCCAGCCTCAATCCGGCTGGCGTTGAGTACGTCATGTACAAGTCTATCAAGACGCGAGATTTGTTGCTCAAGGACACCAAACATCTGCAAGCAGGTTGGGTTGATCGCATTACAATCAGTCTGCATCCGTTGGATAGCTCCCGCCATGTTGGTGAGCGGAGCTCGTATCTGGTGTGAAACAAGCGAGATAAACTCCGTACGGGTCTGATCCAACTGCTGTAATTCAACATTTGCGTGTGTAAGCTCCTGGAGTTTTTCAGCTAACTCCTGCGTTCGTTCCTCAGAGCGTTTATTTAGTATGGTACTTTGTCTTTGAAGTTTCCGGCTGTACTGCTTCCGTTTTGTAATGTCATGCAAAATGACTGCCATACCAATCGGCTGCCCATAGCTATCCGATAGCAGTGTTGCAGTTAATTCCATATCGATAGGGTAACCCGCATCATTGTGGCAGGTTGTTTCATGTCCCCTGATGTAACCTTCTCGCAAGACAGATTCCAAAAGCCAGCGTCCTTCGATTTCAGCAGATGGAGAGCCACCCATGAGGGCAGAAAAAGGATGTCCAGTGATCTCGCCTAGCGTGTAGCCGAACAGCGTTTCGGCCCCATGATTCCATGAGACGATGCAGCCCTGAGTATCCGTACTAACAATTGCATCTGCAAAAGCATCCACGATGGAAACCTGATGAGCTTCACTTTGTAGTGTCCGCCCACTCATTTGCATAGCTTCAACGAACCAGTGATCAATAATTCCCCAGCCCGCTATCGCTAGTAGGGAGCTAACTACAATGGAGAATAGAACTTCGTCGCTCGTGATGGCTTGATGGGTGAGTTGTCCAGTTATCCAGTAACCGGGGCCTACTCGATAAAGACCTATCAGGAGCACGCAAAGCAGTGGCAAAGCGAAGGCAAGTTGTGCCACACGAGTCCGCAAGGCCATGATTGTCATATGATAAACTCCACGAAAGCGGTAGTAATGAGTTTTGCAAAACAAGACTCATTAGCACGCTGTAATAAGGGCATGTGCTGGATGAGACTTTGTCTCCATCTGCCCAATTCCTGGTAGATTTTGCAGTGAACATCTCAACGGAACGTCTGCTAAGTGGTTTACCGAAAAATCTTTCGACCAAACCGTGAAACACTTAATCTGTAAAGGCTACTCTCTTTTGTACAACTAACCTTCCATGACTACAAGGCAGCAAATGTCGGGATTCTGTTTTGAGCAATAAATAAGTCGATTGGGCGTCTGCCTGGCACGGACTCCCAGGACGAGGTGTTCGAGTCTGATCCTGACCGGGCTAGATTTCTGTGTCATGTCTCTTCTGCATCTTACGCTGGACTGTGGAGATGTATCGCGAAGACAGAGGACGTAGGCCAATGAAGCTGAACGAACTTCTACATCCCAGCGGGCGAGCTAATGCTTGTCAGACACGATGCGAAGCGAAGGCGCTACCCCTTCACCCCCGTGATGTGATAGGCCGTGATCGGGTCGCTGAAGCCCTTTAGATCGAGCCCGTGGATAGGCGTGGCTTCTACCTGATCGCGGATCAGATCATAGGTAGCCTGGCTGATCAGCACCTGACCGCCCGCCGCCACCGCACAGATGCGCGATCCCAGATTGGCCGCCCTCCCGATCACTGTGTACTCACTGCGCTGCGGAGAACCCATCTCCCCGGCGATCAGGTCCCCGGTAGCAATGCCGATACCGATAGGGCAGGCTCGGACACCCTTGGCAGCCCAGCGAGCCATCACCGGTTGATAGGCGGTCTGCATCGCCAGCCCGACGCGCACAGCACGCAGGGCGTGATCTTCGAGGGGGAAGGGGGCGCCGAAGAGGGCCATCACCTCGTCGCCCACGAACTTATCAAGCGTGCCTTCGTTATCGAGGATCACGTTGACCATCGCGCCCAGATAATCGTTGATGTAGCCAACGAGGAGTTCGGGGTCGGTTTGCTCGGCGAGGCTGGTGGAGCCGCGCATATCGGCATAAAGCACAGTGAGCAGGGTGCGTTCCCCGCGCAGAAAACCAGTATCGGCCTGATCTAGCAGACGCTCCATGACGCGCGGATCGACAGAACGACCCAATACCTGGCGCAGGCGGCGCTGTTCGAGGCTCTCGAAAATGGCGGTATCCATCTGACTGGCGATGGCGTTGAGCAGACGTTTGTCCTCGTCGTCAAAGTCACGGGCGCTGCGGCGGTTAGCGACGCCAAACACGCCGAGAATCTCCTCGCGCAGGATCAGGGGGATGCACATCACGGAGTTGATCTGGCCTTCGAGATCATTGTGGGCGATCAGGCGGGCCTGCTCCAACGATTCATTGGCGACGCGGGTGACGACTTCGGCGTAGGGCGAGGTGCGGAAGAGGTCTTCGTGGGTGAAGGCCCGCATCTGAAGCCGCTTGCCAGCCCGGTCGTAGAGCATGATGAAGCCCATTTCCGCATCAAGCACATCACGTAGCTTGACCAACGCCTCGTTGAGCATGTCATCGAACGGCAGGTGCTTATCGCGGATGCGGTCGATCTGGTAGATGACTTCGAGTTCCTTGTTGCGCTGCTGAAGCTCGTGGTAGGCGTAACCCTGGATCACAGCAGAATCCAACTGACTCTCGGCAATGCGCAGCAGGTTGAGGTCGCTTTCGGTGAAAGGGGAACCACGCCGCGCAACGATCACGCCACCCAGCCGCATTTTCTGGCCCATCACGATGGGCACGGCGGCGAGGTGGAGATCGGCGGGGAGGTCGGTGACGTTGAGCTCATCGCGTAGGGCGTCCGGCTGCCACACGGTAATAGTCTCGGCACGGTAAGCGTGTTCGGCCAACGCCTTGATCGTGGCTTCGCTGAGACCGCTGGTGGTTCCGTTATCGTTGACGGCTTTCAACTCCAGATCGCCGCTGTCGCGATCCACGACGGTCAGCAGGCACAGATCGGCATGGAAGCGTTCAGCAAGGGTATTGAGGATTGAAGCCAGCATCGCGGAGGGATCGGCGGCAGTATCGCGGATGTCATCCAGGGCGATCATTAGATCGAGTTCGTTCTGTTTTTGTTCCAGCAATACGGCTGATAGTTCGTCGGGCATGGAAACCTCCGGGTCCCGGCAGGGGCAGTATGCCCGCCTATTGTCTACGAATCGGCGGGGAACACAAAACCGGGGCTGGCGGGAATCAGAAACTCACCCCTCAGGAGCCGTTGGTTCTTGAGGGGTGAGACGAGTGCTACAGCCGTCTGATTAGAAGAAGGCTGCTACGGGATTAGCGTCGAGTCGAACAGAGCGCCACCGTCATAGGATTTTAGCTTCGGGTCCTGGCTCTTGGGGACGTTGACGGTCACTTCCCCGGAGCAGGTTCCGCTGCGCCCATCATCGACGGTAAACGCGATGTGGTAGAAACGTCCATCCCCGTCATCGGAGCGTTCTGCACGCACCTGTGCTATTGACGTCCCAACACCCTGACCATCCGGTGATGTATTTCCATCGTTGGTTCCGTTGACCAGCTCATCCTGGAAGATGCTGGTGATGGTCAGCGTCCACGAGTCGCCATTGGGATCGAAGATGCCCAGAATGTCAATGGGGACGAACTTGTGATTGTTCGGCCATAGCGAAGTCACACTGGGAGCAGCCTCAGAGCAGACCGGCGGCGCGTTCAGATCCAACCCGATGATAATCGGGTCATGATCGGAGGCTCGATATGCATCGGGTGCATAGATGGCATCCTGTGCAGGAAGCTTGAAGGATGTGTCGTAGTCGATCAAGTCAGGCTCATCGGCATTGATGTGCCATTCTGTCACGCCTGTCACTTGATCCACCAGGCCTGCGACCGCCAGCGCGTAGTCAAGGTAGCCAGTCTGTCCGTCAAAGACGTAGGAGTAGGCATCTTCACCGTGGTAGGCGTAGATCAGATCGGTGAAACCGCCAGCGACGAGAGCATCGATCGGGGCTTCCTTGTCGTAGGAGTTCAAGTCACCGATGATGAGGAAATCTTCATCCCCACTGGCTGTCGGGTCACTGGCAAGCCAATCCACGATTGCTTCAGCAGCGGCTGTGCGGGTCCCGTTGCAGTTACCCGCGCCATCGCCCGTATCGGGATCTCCCACATCATCACAGGCAGAACCCTTCGACTTCAGATGGTTGACCACCACCGTGAAACGTGCCCCGGTCGCATTGACTTCAAAGGTCTGCGCTAGTGCTGGGCGATTCTTGGTGTCAAGGAACCGTGGGTCAACGGACGTATCGAGGATCGCATAGTCGCCAGCCGGGGTAACCGAAGCCGGCTTATAGATCAGCGCCACCTTGATCGCGTCCGTTCCAATCGTGCCGGTGCTGACGTAAGCATACGTACCAGCGCCGTTGACTGCGTTCAACCCGTTAACGAGGTCAATTACCGCGTCATCGTTGACGTTGTTCTCAATCTCCAGCAAGCCAACCACATCGGCATCGATGGCGCTCAACGCCGCGATGGTCTTATCGCGCTGACGGGTGAACTCGTTTGCATTATCCGCGCCACGACATTCCTGATCCTGTGCCGGGCCGCAGATGAAGCCGCTGTTATCCAGTGTGCTGAAGTAATTCAACACATTGAACGAGGATACCCTCAAGTCGCCGCCAACCGGGTCCGGTGAGGATGTGCGCAGGTTGACAGAGGTGTAGTCCGCGCCCTGTGTTGGCTGGATGCGATAGAGACTAAAGGAATAGTCCATCACACCAGTTACATTGGCGACGGTGTCCCCGCCCCGGAACAGGTTCGTCAGGTCGAAGTCGAAACCGTTCGGGTGAATGGCCGGGTCCGGGTTCTGATTCGAGCGCCCATCGTCCAGCGTGATCTTATCGAGCAGGAAGGCATTCGCCGCTGCGATAGCATCTGGCCCTGGCTCAACTTCAGCCGTTGGCGTGAGATGCCGTTCAGAGGTCAACACGATCTCGCCGAAGCGGTCAAAGTTGAAGTATTCGGAAATGACGAGCGCCTGTGGGAAGGTGACGTACATGCCTTCGTAGGCTTCAAAATCATCCACGTTTGCCACAGGCAGTGACAGGATAGAAGCCGTTGGCAACGCATTGCCACTGCTGATCACGGTAACGCCCGTGAAGGATGACATCTCGGTCAGGCCATTGTATTCAGAGACGGCACCTTCCACGCGCACAAGATCGCCGATGTTCACATCGACACTGGGTGAGCTTCCGTTGTAGACGAAGATGCCTTCCGATGTCAGCGGATCGGCATCTGCATCGGCATCCTCTTCCTGAACATGGAAGCCATTCAAGTCACCATTTGTGCCGCTGGCGCCATCCTGGAAGTCGCCAACAACGATCCCTTCAATGGCAACTATCTGTCCGACCAGCGGGCTGGCAGCGCCATTCCCCTGAATGTCATGGATTTTTGCTTCCAGAATCGGAATTACGCAGGTATTCTCTGCTCCGGGTGTTGGGGCAAATTGGGCAAACGTATCGGTGTTGCGTGCGCCGCCGCTGCCGTCCGGGCAGCGCTGGCTGGATTGGTTCGCGCTGTCGCCTCCGCTGTTCTCATCCACCTGCGGCTGACCCGCATTGAGCAAGACCAGCAGGCCAGCATCGTCAGAGTCGGACGTATCATACACCACCGCATCCACCAGATTGTCGGTCACAACGGCGGTTCCAGACGGGAAGTCGGCGGCATCGCCAACATACACGGCAACTGCATCGGCTCCGTTTTGCAGCCCATTCCCGGCAAAGAACAGCGATACGCCGGAAACGCCGCTGTTGCCCATCACGAAGTAGCCATCGCTGTTGGTGCTGTAGCCATCGAGGTCAAAGGCGGCATAGCTGAGATCATTGCTGCCATTGTAGAACACGACTACCAGCCCGGTCAGATCGGTAGCACCTGCACCACCATCATAGAGTTCCACAAATTCGGCTGTATCCGATCCAGGCGTATCTGAGTCAACTTCGTTGATCAGCACAGAGGCTACGCCGGGGCCACCGCTGCCACCGTCACAGTTGGCAGTATGAGCACCCAATCCATCAAAGGTGTTTTGAGCAAAGGTTACCCATTCGATAGACGCATCGAAGGCATCACCGGGATTGGTATCACCAGCACAAACAGAGTCGACTCGGCGCAGGGTATCATCCTGACCACCGCCAGGCCATTGGCTGCCTGGGTCGACACCAACCTGGCCGAAGGAATCCACCACAGTGCCGTTATTTTTCAACACCAGAGCATCATCGCCGTTGAAGTTGATTACAGCACTACTTATAGCATCAGATGCAGCCAATATCGCTGCATCAGCGGACGCATGGGCAATAACAAAAACATCTCCGTTAGCCAGTGTTCCACTTAAGGAAACACTTTGTGATGGAGATGACGCGCCGTTCGAATATAACTCAAGCGTATACGTGGATAGGTCTACCGTCACGCCAGTGCCGTTATAGATCTCCACGGCTTTGTTGAATGAACTGCCTTCAATGTACTCTGAAATAAATAGCTCTGTTGGCGTGGCGGCCAGTGCGCCTTGCATCGGCACAGATGAAAACACCAAACCCAGTATTGTTACAAACGAAAATAGTTTGAATACATGTCTATTCATGCGCTCTCCTCATGCAGCTTTGTAGGGTCCTAAAAACTATCGAAAGGCATTTCTATCATGTAAGTTTTACGAACGAGAGTCACCTCCTCAAGTACACTCACAAGAGCCGCTCTGCTGTTTGGATGACGAACTGCCATGCACGATGAGAAAATCAACCACTGCCCCTGCTGGTCGACACGGGCAGCCGTCTCTGAAGTACGATCCTCACTGACGGACAATCAGTGCTGATCGCATATACACGATCTGAACCTCAGCAATTCAGGATCGCTATCAATTCATTGTATCATATTTCGATAGCCTGCAAACCTCCGAGAGCCATTCATAGAGGCACCCGATAATGGCTACCGGGCTGGTTGTGATCCGAAGTCTGCTTTATAATGGGCAGTGAGTGACGGAAGGCCGCCACACACTCACCACACGGGGGTTCCATGAGCGATCTAGAAGTTCGTCCGGTCTCGACAGAGGCCGAGAATCAAGCCTTTCTCCGCATGCCGTGGACTGTTTACAAGGATGATCCGTACTGGACGGCCCCCATCTGGAATGAGCACGTCCATTTCTTTGACCCGGAGCACAACCCGGAATTAGCCCACATCGACATGCAGAAGTTCGTGGCATGGCGCGGGGATACGCCTGTCGGCACAGTGATCGCGCATGTGAATCATGCCTACAATGAGTTTCACGAAGAAACAACGGGGTGGTTCGGACAGTTTGAGTTGCTGAACGATCCCGAAGCCGCCGCCGCCATGATCAAGACCGCCGAGGACTGGGTCAAGGCGAAGGGGATGACCAAGATGATGGGCCCGGCGACGTTCAGCACCAATAGTGAGATTGGGCTGCTGGTGGAGGGTTTTGAATATCCGCCAATGATCCTGACCTCGCACGCGCCGAAGTATTCGCAGGGGTTCGTTGAGGGGGCGGGGTATACCAAATCGATGGACCTGTTCTGCTATCTGGTGGATGGCAATCGGTGGGGCGGCAAGAAGCTGGATAAGGTTCCCGAACGGTTGACGCGCGTAGTGGATAAGATCCGCGAACGGCGTAATTTCACGGTACGTCCGGTCAACATGAGTGACTTCGACAATGAGATTGCCAAGGTCAAGGTGATCTACAACCAGGCATGGGAGCAAAATTGGGGCTTCGTTCCGCTGAGTGATGTCGAGATCAACAAGATGGCGACTGACCTCAAACAGATGATCGATCCGACTATCGCGTTATTCGTGGAAGTGGACGGGGAGCCGGTGGCGTTTTCGGTTCCGCTGCCCAACGTGTACCAGCCGCTACGCGCCGCACATCTCAAGCCAGGCGAGCCAGAAATCCTGCAACTGCTGCGGTTGATCTGGCACTGGAAGATTCGGGGCGACATCAACAGCGTGCGGGTATGGGCGATGGGGATTCTGGAGGAATATCGTGGCTCCGGTGTGGATGCCCTGCTGTATTACGAAATGCTCACACGCGGCCTGCCGCGCGGCTATACGACCATTGAGATGTCGTGGATTCTTGAAAATAATGTGATGATGAACCGGGGTTGCCAGTTCATGGGTGGTGAAGTGTACAAAATCTATCGGGTGTATGAAAAGGCCCTCGCGTAGATGACTGCCACGAACGAACAGCGGGAGGCAAAGTCCCGCGTCGTAGTGATCGACGATGAGCCGGATACACTCGAAATCCTGAAGCTGTATCTGAGTATGTTCGGATTCGAGGTAGTTGGTGCGCTGACGGGGAAGGAAGGTCAGCGCGCAATCGCCACCCACAAGCCGGATGCGGTGGTGCTCGACCTGATGCTGCCTGACATGGATGGGCTGGAAATTTGCCGCCAGGTACGTCAGAACCCGGCTACTGTGCGCCTCCCTGTGATCATTCTCTCCGCTCGTACAGGCACGGAGGAAGTTCGCCAGGGCTACGAGGCGGGCGCGACGCTGTACCTCAAGAAGCCCGTCGATATGGATCAACTGGTGGTAGAGTGCAAGCGTGTTCTCGTGCTGGGGAAGCACGTCACGCGACCGCTGGATGAGCAGGTCGCAGACGCGGAAGCGCCTGCGACCGGAGCGACGGCTCCGATCAAAGTTGGGAAGGGAGTCA
>JAHEME010000553.1 GCA_024643825.1 Chloroflexota bacterium
GGTCAGATCACTGCCAAAGTATTCCTGGGAAAGGGCCTTGAGGGTTCCATCGCTGTGCATGGCGTTGATGATCTCGTTCAGGCGCTTCACCAAGGAAATAGGATCATTGCTGGCGCTCTTATCAACAGCAGCAGCCAGATACTCGAAGAATACGGGGTCGCCAAGCTGCTTGAGCGGCATACCATCCGAGATGGCCTGATCGCCCGTCGGCTTCGCGGTCAGCACGGCATCCAGACGGACACCATCGCCGAGCGCGAGGTCTTGCAGCGCCGAGGTATCGGTGTCGTACGTGGTCACGCCAGCATCGTTCACGATGAAGTCGATATTCTCACCGGGGATCGATAGATCCTTGGCGAGGTAGGACTCATAGGTGCAGCCGCCACATACGCCGATCTTCTTGCCGTTTAGATCGGCAGCCGCGCTGAACGTGGTGTTATCTGCATTGATGAAGAACGCAGCAGGCGTGGTGTAGTACGGCTGGGTGAAGTACAGCGGGTCCATGCGCTCCGGGGTGATGGTCACCGAGCCAACGCTCACGTCCCAGCGATCCGCCCAGCTACCACCGGTGATCAGCGTCCAGTCTGGGGTCACGAAGCATGGCTCTACACCCAGACGCTTGGCGATTTCCACAGCGGTGTCAATATCGAAGCCGTGGAACTCGTTGGCGGTGTGCTCATCCGCCGCACACTTGGTATTCGCTTCGCGTGTTACTCCCTCTACCAGCTCCGACTGGGGCGGATAGGCCGGGTCAGTCGAAATGACTAGCGTCCCACGCGCCATGATCGTGGCGAGCTGATCGGCGTCTGCTGCGGGGGCAGGTGCCTCCGGAGGGCCTGCACAGGCGGCCATTGCCAGGGAAGCAATGACCAAGAGACTAAAGAAAACAAACAACTTGTGGCGCGACGTGGTATTCATGAACATCTTCTCCTCTCAGAAAGGGTCGCGTAGACTTTGCGGAAGGGGTAACGGCACAGGCTCAAAGGTGGCCCACTTGATTGGCTCGGCAGTCTTCCCGAATTCCACGTAGTGTGGACAGTATAGAGTCTTGCATCGGAAAGTGTCAACCAACGTGTGAAGGAAAACGAAAATTCTTCCTCTATTTCGCTTTGGGGGAAAACTGTTCGCAGACCCTCTTGACAGATTGGGGTACTGTGATATGATGTGGTTCATATAGTGAAATCGTGTTTCACGGATGACAAATACACCTTACCCCGGAACTCAGGCTGTGATGCGTGCCCTGGCTTTACTCAAAGCCTTCACGGGCGCTCAGGCCGAGCTTGGCCTGACAGAACTGGCACGCCGCGCAGGATTAAACAAGACCACCGTATTCCGGCTGATGTCTGCCCTGGAGAGTGAAGGCATGGTGATGCGCAACCCTGCCACGGATGGCTACCGCCTCGGCCCACAGATCATCGCACTGGGTGGGCACGCGCAGCGCGCCAACGATCTTCACTTTGCCAGCCATGACGAATTAGAAGCACTCGCCCAGATCACGGGCGAGACGGCCACCCTCGAAGTGTTGGCCGGGGACGAAGTGCTGGTATTGGAGGAAGTCGCAGGCAGCTATGTGCTCGGCTCTTCCCAGTCGGTTGGCTCCCGTTGGCCTGCGATTCTGACTTCGACGGGCAAGGTGATCCTCGCGCATCTACCTGCCGATCACGCGGTGCCGCCGAATGTACCCTCTTCCCTGAAAGCGACCTTCCCCGCGATTCGTGATCAGGGCTATGCGATTGCGGCGGGAGACCTCGAAGAAGATTTCATTGCTATCGGTGCGCCCATCCGCAATCATGAAGGCTTAGTAGCGGCGGCGATTAGCATCGGTGGCCCCAGCACGCGCCTTGATGAGGCTCGCATTGCCGAGCTTACTGTGCTAGTCATGGCTGCCGCCGAACGGGTATCCCAGCGTTTAGGGTACGGGTATTAGCTATGGACGCGTTTGAACTTTCTCAGGTGTTGGCGGAGCAAGCGGAGTCCAGTCAGCATTATCTGGAATTCATCCGTGTGCCCTCTCTGAGTGTTGGAGTCTACGTCCTCCCGGCGGGTGCGGTCGATACTCAGCAGCCGCATACCGAGGATGAGGTGTATTACATCGCAGAAGGCCGCGCCGCCGTCACAGTTGGCGCGGAAGATCGTCCAGTTCAACCCGGCTCGATTGTGTATGTGGGGGCGGGAGTCGAACATCGCTTCCACACCATCAGGGAAGCTCTGAAGATTCTGGTATTCTTTGCCCCGGCAGAAGGCTCACAGGCATGATCCGGGCTGCATTCCTATCCGACTACCATCGATTGAGGCAGGCGTATGCTCCGAACAACTCCTTTTCATGAACGAACTTCGCCGCTGTGTGAGGCCCAGAACTGGCGGCGCTGGGCGGGCCACCTGGTCGCTGGTTCGTATGAGCTGACCCACGAGCGCGAATACTGGTCGATGCGGAACTCCGCCGGGTTGGTGGATGTCTCGCCTCTATTCAAGTATCGCATCGCAGGCCCAGATGCCGTCCGCCTGCTGGATCGGATCGTCACGCGGGACATGGCGAAGTGTGCCGTTGGGCAGGTGTTCTATACCCCGTGGTGTGATGAAGAGGGCAAGGTTATCGACGATGGAACGATTCATCGTCTCGATGAGACCACCTTCCGCCTCACGGCTGCTGATCCGTCGCTACGCTGGCTGGAAGATAATGCGTTTGGACTGGATGTGGACATCGCCGATGAATCCGACGAGATCGCGGCAGTGGCCCTGCAAGGCCCGAAATCGCGCGACATCCTCAAGCAGGTGACACACGGCGCAGACCTCGACGCGCTGCGCTACTATCGCCTCGCACACGGCGAGGTCGCCGGGATTCCCGCGACGATCTCTCGCACGGGTTACACGGGCGATCTCGGCTATGAAATATGGGTCGATACGCGGGAAGCCGTCGCCTTATGGGATGCGCTCATTGAGGCCGGAAACCCGTACCAGATCACGCCTGCGGGCATCCTCGCACTCGACATCGCACGCGTCGAAGCCGGGCTGCTGATGATCGAAGTCGATTACGTTTCCTCGCGCCACGCCCATATCGAAGCGCAGAAATCCACGCCCTATGAACTAA
>JAHEME010000554.1 GCA_024643825.1 Chloroflexota bacterium
GGTTCTCGGCGGACTTGGCTTTGATGACACCGACTTCCGCCGCCCGATCTCTCAACTCTCTGGTGGGCAGAAGACCCGTGCGCTACTGGCTCGCTTGCTGTTAGAAAACCCTGAGTTGCTCATTTTGGACGAGCCAACCAACCATCTCGACATCCACGCCATTGAGTGGCTAGAAGCGTGGTTGAAATCCTTTAATGGCGCACTGCTAGTTGTCTCCCATGATCGATACTTCATGGACACCGTGGTAAACCATGTGTGGGAGCTTATGTTTGGGCATTTGGAAGAATATCGGGGCACCTTCACCCACTACGTACAGCAGCGAGAAGAGCGCCATGCACGCCTGTTGATTGAGCATGAACGCCAACAGCAGTTCGTTGCGAAAGAGCAGGACTACATCCGCCGTAACATCGCTGGGCAGAATACACGGCAGGCGCAGGGGCGGCGCAAGCGCCTGGAGCGTTACCTCCGCGATGAGGCGATCTGGAAGCCGCGCGACCAACGTGCCCTACGTCTCAATCTGGAAGCCCGTGTACGCTCCGGGAATAAAGTGCTGATGACCGAAAATCTGGTCATCGGGTATCATGATGACCGGATTCCTCTATTCCATGTACCGAACATCACTCTGTATCGCGGCGAGTGCGCTGCGCTGATTGGCCCCAACGGGGCAGGAAAATCTACGTTTCTCAAGACCGTGTTGGGAAAGCTGCCGTCACTAGAGGGGGAATCACGGTTGGGCACAGGGGTAGAAATCGGGTATTTCGCACAGGCTCACGAAGGACTCAACCAAGAAAACACGATCCTGGATGAGATTCTGAGCGTGAAGAACCGGGCTGTCAGTGAAGTTCGCAATTACCTTGCGGGCTTCCTGTTCACCGGAGATGATGTATACAAACCAATCTCGGCCCTCAGCGGGGGAGAGCGTGGACGAGTAGCGCTTGCCAAGCTCGCCATGGGCGGAGCCAACCTCCTGCTGCTAGATGAGCCAACTAACCACCTCGACATTCTCTCCCAGGAAATTCTAGAATCGGTTCTCTCAGAGTTTAATGGAACGATTTTGCTGGTCTCGCATGATCGCTATCTGATCCGCGATCTGGCAACACAAATCTGGGCGCTGCATATTCCACGTAAGGCAAGCGACGGCCCTATTGAAATGATTGTTCATGAAGGCCCCTATGATGAGTACATCGCTCTGCGTGATGGCCGGGTGATGGAGTCATCTGTTGCAAAGGCTGAAGAGTCTCCCAAGAAGTCTTCCCCCAGGCAATCTGCCCCTCTAGAGAAGATGGCGAGCATGAGTTCGTTTGAGCGAAAGAAACGGCTGGGGCAGGTGGAAACTCGCATTCACACTCTGGAAGTGGATCTTGTAAACCTCACGGGCGCATTGGAAGCCGCCAGCGCAGCGGGTGATGTCGCAGAGGTCACGCAACTCGGAGCCGCGTACCGCGATGCAGAGGAAGCATTGAATGCGTTAATGGCAGAATGGGAAACCCTGCTGATTGAGGCCTAGATGGAAACACGGTTGATTCAGTTGAGTAAAACATTAGCGCATGCGCTTCGTCATGAGCCGTGGCAGTACGAATTAGAGCTAGATGATGAAGGATGGGTCAGCACTGAAGACCTGCATGCCATCTTACAACAACGCAGCAGATGGCATGATCTTACCGAGAGCGATTTCGCACAAGTGATCGCGGACCCCGTTACGAGGTGTGCAAGGGACAGATTCGCGCTCTGTATGGGCATTCAACGCCCAACCGCCTGGAAAAGATTCCGGCGGAACCCCCGAATGTTCTTTATCATGGAACCACCGTAGCTGCGCTCCCCCTGATTCTTGACGGAGGATTGCAGCCTATGAGCCGCCAGTATGCCCATTGCTCTGTGGACATCGCAATGGCCCAGGAGGTCGCTCACTGCAAGGGAGATCAGATCGTTGTTTTGAAGGTGCTGGCGGGAGAGGCACATCGAGCTGGGGTTGTGTTTTATCTTGGCAATGCGCTTGTATGGCTGGCAGACTCGATCCCGCCTCGCTATCTTCTACAGTTGGATTCAGCATCCCGATGACCGATGCAAGTTCCATGAGAAAATTCCTGAAGACCCTATGTTATGCGATCTCCTAGACGGCGGCGAGCCTCCTCACCAATTCTCCCGATCCTCATTATTCTGGGCATCCTTGCCGGGGTAGTGTTCGCATTCCGGGGTGATGCAATTCGATCCGGATTAGCCGACATGAGAAACCAAACTCAGGTTCTCCCTTCTGAAGAACCAATAGAACAAACCGGGGACAGTACCACCCCAGTGAGCGAAATGAATGGCACCAGCCAGAATCTAACAGCAACACTTTCGCTGTTAGATTCGATGGAACTCGCCTCTGATGGATTCCCGGTTCAGGCACGGCGACATGTCCTAAAATACTCCGTTCAACCCGATGATACTCTATTTGGGATCGCTGCTCGCTTCGGTCTCAACCCGGACACGATCTTCTGGGCCAACACGGAGACGCTTCAGGATGACATCAACCTTCTGTTTGTCGGGATTGAACTGTATATTCTTCCCGTGGATGGCGTCTACTACCGTTCGAATGGCAGTGAGACAATTGCCGAAATCGCGGCGCAGTATGCTGTCACGCCAGGTGATATTCTCTACTCGGAGTTTAATGACCTAAGCGGGGACGATAGCTCGTATCAGCCGCCAGAGGGCCTTCACCTTGTAATCCCTGGTGGACGACGCGCCTATCTTTCGTGGAGATCGCCAATTCATACGGGAACCCAGAGTGGGTCTGCAAACCCGGAAGGGGCGATTCACCCTGGGTCATGCCGACAACTCTATTCTGGAACGGGCGGTCAGGGAGACTTTGTGAATCCGCTGGGAGCTACGCCTTACCGCACCACTAACGGATTTGCCACATGGCATCCGGGCGTTGACATGGCGGCTGACTATGGTACACCAATCTATGCGTCAGAAACCGGGGTGGTGGTCTTCGCAGGCTGGCATCGCGATGGTTACGGCGAACTGATCATCATCGATCATGGAGATGGATGGACGACCTACTATGGTCATCTATCAAAACGATTCGTGGGGTGCGGCG
>JAHEME010000043.1 GCA_024643825.1 Chloroflexota bacterium
ACACTGCTCATATCATGGGTGATCGTCACGGCGGTGACGCCCAATTCGTCCACGGAATGCGCGAAGCTCTGAAAAAGATGATTGTTACGTTATATGATAAAGGCGAGGTTGGTGCGGTAGTGAGTATGGGCGGCGCAGAAGGCGCTGTGATGGGCGCAGCGGTGATGATGGAGCTACCCGTCGGTGTGCCGAAAGTACTTGTCTCCCCGATCGCGTCAGGCAAGCATTACTTTGATCCAATGGTGGGCACCAAAGATATTATGGTCGTCCACTCGATTGTTGATATTCTTGGCCTAAACCCGATTGCCACGACTGTTTTTGATAACGTCGCAGCCGCACTCAAAGGGCTTGTCGAGCACGGCCATACCCTTCCGCCAGCGAACCCGGAGGCCCGTTATGTGGCCGTCACGATGCTGGGTAACACAACCAGCGCGGTGATGGCGCTCAAGGATCGGTTGGCAGATCACGGGTACGAAGCCGTGATCTTTCACTCGAATGGAGTTGGTGGCCCGGCTATGGAAGAACTGGCAGAGGCTGGGCAGTTTGTGGGCGTCATCGACTACACCACCAACGAGACCTACGACCCGATGGTCGGCGGGATTCACGATGGCGGCCCGGACCGATTGAAGCGGGTTGGGCTGGCGGGGCTGCCACAGGTCGTTGTGCCGGGTTGCATTGACTTCAGCGTATGGCATGCAGGCGCGATCCCGGCTCACCTGCAAGGGCGGCCTGTCTATGACCACAACCCGGAGTACACGCTCGTGCGGGCTTCGCACGACGAGATGATCAAACTTGGCGAGCTGTTCGCTGAGAGGCTCAACCTGTCGAAGGCTGCGGTGATCGTAGCTGTTCCGACACAGGGACTTTCGATCCCCAGTGTACCGGGTGGAGTCTTCTGGAACCCGGAAGCGGATGCCGCTTTTCTCGAAACCCTGCGCCGAAACCTGCGCCCAGATTTCACACTGCTGACCTATGATTACCACGTCAACGACCCAGCGCTCGGCAACCAAATCGCTGATCTGTTTATTGAGATGATGACGAAGGAGAAAAAATCATGATTGCCGGAAATGGACATAAGAAGCAAGATCTACCGCACCTCAGCGCAGATGACTCGGGCTTCCGTGACAAGTTTCGCTCGTGGGATCTGGGGAATCTGACCTACATAGACATCGCCGAATACCTGAAGCATAAAGATACGATCCTCATCCCGATGGCGAGTCTCGAACAGCACGGTCCGCATCTACCCCTGTACACGGATACCATCACCGCCATTGAGATCGCCAGCCGTGTCGCAGAGATGATCGCCGTTCTTCATACCCCACCAATTTGGACAGGGTACTCGCCTCAGCATATGTACGCGCCCGGCTCCGGTCGGGGAACAATCACGCTGCGCAGCACTACCCTTTTGAATCTGATCTACGATGTGGGCCGCAGCCTGATCCATCACGGCTTCAACCGCCTGATCTTTGTCAATGGGCATGGCTCGAACGTCAAGGTGGTCGATCCGATCCTCCGCAAACTGCGCTATGAAACGGGCGCGCTGATCGGGTTCGTCAAACCCTACATGGAGAACTATGTAGGCATCCTTGAGGGCCTGATGGAGAACCCCGTTGAGGAGACACCGGGCTGGCATTCAAGTGAGCTAGAGACTTCTCAGGATTTAGCCTGGGACGACAGTCTCGTCCGCATGGAGCGCGCGGACTTCACCAAGGCACACATCCCGGAATTCCTGCCCAAGACCTTCGCCAAGAAAGATGGCATGCCCGACGTCGAGTTTGAGGACTATAAATATTTCACCTTCCCGATGGATCACCATGAATTCATTGACAGCGGCACAATCGGAAACCCCACCCGCGCTACCAAAGAGAAGGGTGAGGAAGCGTTTCGCCGCCTGTCAGAGCACGTTGCACGCGGCGTCATGGAACTGATGAAAGTCCCGGTTGAGGTACACACCCGCGCGTTCATCGACCGGGTTTTCTAGCTCAAACCCCAGCATATTGATGGGGCATGTCGCCAGCGTGCCCCTCTAACAAACCAGCCAGGGGAGAAGAAATGCGCACCAAGTTGGCGTATGGGCGTGATGGCCTGGAAGTCAATCTTCCAGATGCGGCGACAATTGTCGAACCGCGCTTCGTGCCGGGCCTACCCGACGAGCCAGCCTCGCTCCGGGATGCGCTCCGCCATCCCATCGAATCAGCGCCGCTGGCAGAACTCGTCAAACCCGGCAGCACGGTAGCGATTGTTCACACAGACATCACCCGTGCAACTCCCAACGAACGGATCCTCCCCATCCTGCTGGCGGAGTTGGAAGCTGCCGGCATCGCACGTCAGAATATCACCCTGATCAATGGCCTGGGAACACATCGCAAGCAAACTGAAGTCGAACTCAGGGGAATGCTCGGTGACTATATCGTCGATCACTACACTTGCATTCAGCATGATTGTTATGATGACGAATCAATGGTCTCGCTGGGCCAGACATCGAACGGCCACCCGGTTCGGATCAACAGAACCTATAGAGAAGCTGACGTACGAATCCTGACAGGGTTTATCGAGCCACACTTCTTCGCTGGTTTCAGCGGCGGACCTAAGGCAGTACTGCCTGCCCTGGCAGGCTGGGAGAGCGTCTTTAGCAATCATGGGCAGTCGATGATTGCCCATCCAAAAGCAACATGGGGCATCACCGAGGGAAATCCGATCTGGGAAGAAATGTGCGAAGTCGCACTGCGCACCCATCCCAGTTTCGCGTTGATGGTCACGCTCAATACCCAGCGCCAAATCACTGGCGTCTTCGCGGGGGATATGCTGGCCTCGCATAAGCTGGGCTGCGCTTTTGTACGTGAAAGCTCGATGGTAGGCGTAGATGCCCCGTATGACATCGTCGTCACCACCAACAGTGGCTATCCACTTGACCAGAATCTCTACCAGTCGGTCAAAGGAATCAGCGCCGCGAATGAGATTGTGCGGGAGGGTGGGACAATCCTAATAGCAGCAGCCTGTAGCGATGGTATCCCCAATCACGGGGGGTATGCTCAGTTTCTGTCTGAAGCAGGATCCCCTCAGGGTGTGATTGAAATGCTCAAGCAGCCTGGGTTCAGCCGCCATGACCAGTGGCAGGCGCAGATTCAGGCCAAGATACAGCTTCGCTGCGAGGTCTATGTCTATAGCGATGGTCTCACTGACGAGCAGATCGCAGGGGCATTGTTCGAGCCATGCCATAACATTGAGCAGACACTTGCCGAATTGCAGCATCGGTATGGCTCGGATCCACGCATATGCGCCCTGCCAGAAGGCCCACTTACCATCCCTTATCTGCGGTAATGGAAGGTTGATCGGGCAGAGTCGCATGGTGCAATTCGGCTGAGAGTTAACCTGTATGGTGTCAAAAGCGATTTGACGCTATCAGGCAGGAGATCTGACGTGGCAAAAAAATTCATCAACGATCCACAGAATATTCTGATCGAGACCCTTGAGGGGCTGGTAGCCGCGTACCACGGCAGGATGGAACTCGTCGAGGGGGTGGCGGCTCTTGCTAAAACAGAGATTCCCGACGGCAAAGTAGCCCTGTTGATCGGCGGTGGTAGTGGGCACGAACCTCTATTTCACGGCTTTGTGGGAGAAAACATGGCCGATGGCGCGGCCTGTGGCGACTTCTTCACTTCACCCTCGCCAGACGTGATTCTGGCGGCTACGAAAGCCATCCACCGGGGAAACGGTGTGTTATATGTCTACGGCAACTATGCGGGTGACAATATGAACTTCGATATTGCCGCAGAGTTAGCCGAAGATCAGAATATCGATGTGAAAACTGTGCGCATCTGGGATGATGTGTACTCTGCGCCGCCAGGGGAAATCGAGATGAGGCGCGGCATTTCCGGCGATATTTTTGTGGTCAAGGTGGCGGGCGCAGCAGCCGCTACTCTCAAAACACTGGATGACGTATATCGTGTGACCACGAAAGCCCGTGACAATACCCGGTCAATTGGTGTTGCTGCTGCGCCAGGCACAAACCCGGTCACTGGCAGCGCCTTCTTCGAGTTGGCTGAGGACGAGATCGAAATTGGGATGGGTGTTCATGGGGAACCGGGCGTCTCCCGCGAGAAGATGATCCCAGTGGATGCACTGGTTACACGGTTGATGGATGATATTCTGGCTGATCTGCCATTTCAATCCGGTGATAGAGTCTGTTTATTAATCAATAGTCTCGGATCAACAACTGTCACCGAAATGTTGATCATCAATCGTCGAGTGAGAGAGATTCTCATCAAGCGGGATATTGCCGTCCACGACACGCAGATCGGTCACTTTGCCGGGTCGCAAGAGATGGCCGGGTTCTCCATTTCATTGATGAAGTTAGATGCAGAGCTACAAGAATACTACGATATGCCGTGTGATTCTCTTGGACTCACGAAGCAGTAAGCACCATGATAGAACGACTGTCCCTACAACAGACAATTGACATGTTTGTTTATGTAGCAAATCACATGGAAGCAGTTGCTGCTCGCCTGAACGAAGCTGACCAGGCGATTGGTGATGGTGATCACGGAGAGGCGATGGCACGAGGCTGGCGTTCCGCTCGTGAGGCGTTAGATAGCGGCGAGTTTAACAGTATCGGCGACGTGGTAAGCGCAGTAGGAATGCGTATGATGGCGGCAATGGGAGGGGCATCAGGCGCAATTTTTGGGACGTGGTTCAAAGCCGGCGGCAAATCACTTGCGGAAGATGAAACCTTTTCGTCGGAAGCATTGATAATCTTGCTGGATCATGGGCTTGAAGCGGTGCAGGCCCGTGGTCACGCCAATCCTGGTGACAAAACGATGGTGGATGCCCTCCAGCCAGCAGCAACAGCTGCCGCGTTAGCAGGAACACGACCCATCAGCGAAGTGCTACCGGTCGTAGCCGCGTCAGCCCAACAGGGAGCAGACTCTACAAGGAAACTTGTGGCCCGCATGGGGCGTGCCCGCACCCTTGGCGAGCGGTCGCTGGGACATCCAGATCCTGGAGCATTGTCAACCCACCTCATTTTGCAACACATGGCTGACTATGTTGGCACTCTCTAACCAACCTCCGTGATCCGAGTATGTTTTCCCAACCACTACTCTATCACGGAGTCGCATTTTTGTTGAGAATACTGCACCCTACGCAACCCAATCAGGAACAAACTCATAGGGTAGGGTCGACCATGCAGCTAGCGGGACGCTGCGCCTGTAAAACTCCGCTGAAGCGAACAGGCGCACCATCGCCTTCAACAGTCATCGGGCAATAGTGACTCTCTCACCGGCGGTGCAACACAATCCGAAAGTTCACTTCCAGACCAAGGCTAAAAGATCACAAGAATGATCAATAGCGCCACTGCAAGCTGAAGTACGGCTATTACACTGCCAAACAGTAATGCCTTTGGCCCCTGCATCAGCATAGTTTTCAAGTGCAGTTTCAATCCAATCCCAGCCATGGCTAATAACAGCAGCCATTTGCCGGACACCCTGAGCACTTCCACGAGCGGTCTGGGGATTACTGGCCAGCTAGCCAGTAGGCCAACAATCATGAATCCGATGATGAATGGAGGTACCTTGATCGTGCTTTTGCCCTCGGAGGCAGCAGCCGTCTTCCGCGAGGAAATGATCACTGCCAGCGGCCCCAGCATCAGTACACGCCCCATCTTCACCAGCAGCGCAATATTGCCAGTAGCATCATTGATCGAATAGCCAGCCGCTACTACCTGCCCAATTGCCTGTAAGCTACCACCGATCACAGCCCCACCACGATAGTCATTCAGGTGAAAGACATGCACCAGAAGTGGTAGCAGGAAGATGCCAAATGTACCCAGCAAATTCACTGTGCTGATTGACAGCCCCACCTCTTCTTCTTTGCCCTCCACTAAGGGAGACACCGCTGCAATCGCTGACGAGCCACAAATCGCATTTCCCGCGCCCATCAACAAACTAAAAGGCTGCGAAAAACCCATCAGCTTGCCGACGACAAGGCTGGACAACATGGTGAATGTGACAATGAGAAGGATGAGTACAGCCGTTGGTAATCCCAACCCAATCAAAACTTGCAACTGCAATTCTGTGCCCAGCAGCACAATGGCCACAGGTAGCAGTTTCTTCTCCGCGAAATGATAGCCCTCTGTGAATGCTGGCCCCTGGATGAGCAGGTTACTAACCAAGATTCCGGTCAATATCGCCAGCGTCACCGCTCCAATGTTGGGAATCACACTGTTGGCTAAGAATTGACTGAGGAGGGCTACAAGAATAACAACGAGTAATCCAGGGCCGAATTTCTTTGCGAAAGCTGACATCATGAGGCTAACTCTTTCGGGTGGGTATACATTCACCTTGGTATGATTTCAATAGCGGCAGACGGTGGTAGAGTCAAAGCGGCCAGGTTCAGGGCCGCTCGCAAGGTCTTCACTGGTGTCAGTACGCATTGATGCACCAGTCCGGAGACATCTGCAGGATATTACCTCGGATCGCATCACGCGCAATCTGCAACGCTCTTTCACTCTCTCGGAATCCATCCTCGCCAAAACGGGTCAGCACTTCGTCATCCAGAAATTGAACCAACCCCATATCGAACTCCTAGAGTAATCTACTTCCACTTGCACCTAGATCACTTGATCTCGACGGTTATCGGATTAAGAAGCATGCAGAGTGTAATACAATCCCTTCCGGGCAAGGAGTTCTTCATGCTTCCCCATCTCGACGATGGATCCTGAATCCAGTACACAGATTTGGTCGGCATGCTGAATTGTGCTCAATCGATGAGCGATAATGATAGCTGTGCGCCCGCGCAGTAGTTGCACCAGTGCCTCCTGAATGAGCACTTCTGTCATCGTGTCAACGCTGGCTGTAGCCTCATCAAGAATCAGAATGCGTGGATCCGCCAGCACTGCGCGTGCAATGCACACCAACTGGCGCTGCCCCAGGGATAGGTTGACTCCGCCCTCCAGGATCTCTGTCTGAAATCCGTTGGGTTTCGCCTCGATGAATTCCAGAGCATTCGCCAGATCCGCCGCCTCTTTTACTTGATTATCATTTGCTTCCGGGCGACCAAAGCGAATGTTGTCGGCAATCGTCCCAGAGAACAGGAAAGGGTCCTGTGGAACCAGCCCCATCTGGGATCGGAGCGAATGCTGCCTGATCTGCTTTATGTTGTGGTCATCGATCAGCACCGCCCCCTCCGCAGCCTCGTAGAAACGTGCCACCAGGTTGGCAATCGATGTTTTTCCCGCTCCGGTTGGACCGACAAGGGCCACTGTCTGGCCCGCCTCGATTACCAGATTGATATTATGCAGCACTGGCTCAGAGAGATAGGCAAACGATACATTCTTCAGCTCTATGCGTCCGGCAATTGGTGGGCACTCTATTGCATCCGGGGAGTCAAGTACATCTGGCACTGTATCCAGCAGGTTGAGAACGCGCTCTCCCCCTGCCATCGCTGCTTGCATCGTCGTATAGAGTTGGCTTAATTCTTGAATAGGCTGGAAGAAGCGTGAGACATAAGCGAGGAAGGCCACTACCACGCCTATCGTTAGGCTACCTCGGATAACAAAAAGCCCTCCAAACAGGAGCACAATCGCTGTCGCCACCATCCCCAAAAATTCGACAGATGGCAGGAAAATATAGGAAAGTGACATGGCTTCAATATAGGCGTCACGGTTTTCACGGTTGACCGCATCGAACTGAGTGCGTGAGGCATCTTCCTGAGCAAACGCCTGGATGACGCGAATTCCTGATAGACCTTCTGCCAGGTCTCCAACCACCGCTGCAATTCTCGCCCTCGTTTGGCGGAAGGCCGCCGTAGCACGTCTTGCGAATAAAATAGTCACCAGCAACATCAGAGGGAGCACACTAAACGTGAGCAGAGCCAGCCTCGGACTCATGGACAGCATCGTGACCACGATTCCGATCAGCAGCAGCGTATCTCCGACCAGGGTCACCAACCCTTCAGCAAGCAGCTCATTGATCACCGCTACGTCGCTGATGACGCGAGAAAGCGTGACTCCAACAATACGCGTATCATGATACCCCAGGGATAGAGATTGCAGATGCCGGAACATCTCGTTCCGCAGGTTAGCGAGCACTCGCTGCCCAATCCACGAGAGCAGATACTGCTGCCCCAGGGAGGTGAGATAGAGACCAGAAAATGCGCCCAACATCCACATGGTGACGCGCGATAGACTGTCCAGGTCATGCTGTGCGATAGATTGGTCAATCGCTATTTTGACCAGGTAGGGAATGGTCAGCACGAGAGCAGACGAAATCAGCAGCAGCAGCACTGACACTGTCATTTGAAACCAGTAGGGCCGGACATAGATCAGGAGGCGGAGAACAACCTCCAGGTTGAAGACTTTCCCTTCAACCTTATCACTGAAGCGATCAAGGGCGCCACGCGGTCCCAGGCCTGCGCCGGTAGTTCCAATGGAGAACCCCATTGCGTAATTCCTCTCAGAATGCTTTCAGTCGCTGGTTCACGATTTAATCTGCTGATGGAACAGGTCAGTATATAACCCGGAAGATCGCAGCAGTTCTTCGTGTGTCCCGCGGGCTGCGATCCGGCCATGATCCAGCACAAGGATTTGATCTGCCAGCCGAACAGTGCTCAGCCGCTGTGCGATAATAAAGGACGTTCGCCCCTGCATTAAGCGCTCCAGTGCAATTTGAATGAGCCGCTCGGTATCGGTATCCACACTGGACATTGCGTCATCGAGAATCAGGATGCGCGGATTCATGAGCAGAGTGCGGGCAATGGCGATTCGTTGTTTCTGCCCTCCTGAGAGCGTGATGCCACGCTCCCCAACTTCAGTGTCATACCCATTTGGAGTTTCCAGAATGAAGTTGTGTGCCTGGGCATCCATTGCGGCAGCTATGATTTCCTCTTCGCTCGCATCCGGTCTTCCCATAGCGATGTTTTCGCGGATTGAGGTCGCGAATAGAGTGGTTTCCTGGAGCACAGTCCCGATCTGCAGACGCAGAGACTGCAAAGTAACCTGTCGAATGTCGTAGTCGTCAATAGTGATTCTGCCATTGGTCGAGTCGTAAAAGCGAGGGATCAGGCTGATGATGCTTGACTTCCCGGAACCGGTTGCACCCAGCAGAGCGATCACTTGCCCCGGGGCCGCCTCGAAAGACACGTCCTTTAGAACTTCCTGTTGTCCGAGGTAGGAGAAGGAGACATTTTCAAAGTGAACGGCTCCTTGAATCCTGGGAAGTTCTATAGCATCAGGGGCATCGGTCACTTTCGAATCGGCATCCAGAATTTCAAAAATGCGCTCACCTGAAGCCGCCGCCATAGCTATCGCAGGAATGATCTGCCCTAGACGGCGCACCGGGTTGACCAACTGGGAAAGATAGGTTGTGAAGGCGACGAGTTCGCCTATGGTCAATTGATTCAATATGATCAGACGACCGCCGAACCATATGATGATCGCCGTGCTGATACTTGCCACGAAATCAATCAGCGGCACATTGACCGCCAGGATGCGCACGGATAGTTCAGACAGGTGGAACCACTGCTCATTTTCGCGTTCAAAGCGCGCGATTTCTGCTCCCTCCTGCGCGAATGCTTTCACCACACGGCTTCCCCGCAGGTTTTGCTCAAGACGTGTAGTTAGTACGGAAAGCTGCTGCTGGATTTGCTGGGAGAGCGGACGGTAGATGCTGCCAAATCGGAACGCGACAGCTACAAGGATTGGGATTGTCGCCAGTGAGAGCAGCCCAAGGCGCGGGTTCATTAGAACCAGCACAACCAGGGTGCCCAGCATCAGAATGGAACCTTCAAACAGGCGGAGCGTGGCCCGGCCAGTCAAAAACCGGATGCGCTCAACATCTTGAATAGCCCTGGTAAGCAGCTCCCCTGTCTGAGCATGATCATGATAGGAGAACGATAAGCTTGACAACTTGTGATGGAGCGCGTTTCTGAGATCGTAAGCCACTCCTTGAGAGGCGATCTCAGTCCATCGGCCCTGCAGGAATGTGAGTACACCTTTGACGACCATAATGCCAAGCAGAGTTGGGATATAGCTGGCTAGCAGACCTGGATTTTTTTGCCCAATCCCCTGATCGACAATCTGGCGGATAAGCTGGGGGATGAACAATGTCAGGAGCGTGATCACGATGGTGAACACATAGGCACCTGTCGTGAACCGCAAGTAGCCCTTCAGATATCGGTAGCTGCGGCCAAGAATCCAGCGACTCCCCGCTGGCGGCAGCGCCACGCGAATCTGGGTAGCCGCTTTCTTAGGTGGCTGGCGTCGATGGGGCGAAGTTGTTGACATAAGTTCAGTGCAAAACTATAGAGTCGGGCTTACGATCCATTCCAGAAAGCGGTTGCATCTTTTTCCTCGCCGTACCCCAGGGCATCATCCAGTTGGCGCCATAGAGGGTTAAGAGCAGGTACGTTGGATATTGCCGTCCGAACCAGTTCATGGACCAACCCTTCGTCCTTGGTGAACGGGCAGGCTCGAATGCAGGCGGTGCAGTTATTACCTGTCCCAACCGCCCAGTACCGTCGGCAGCGTTCGTTATCCAGGTGCCAGGTATAGACACCTGAATTGTTCGAGATGTTATCTCTACTCCACGTTCGGTCGCTTACCTCGATAGCGTTGGCCGGGCACTCCTCTGCGCACTTGCGGCAGCTATCGCAGAATTCCCTGACGCCAAAGCGAATCGGATGATCCCGCACCAGCGGGAGATCGGTCAGGACTTTGGAGAGCCGCACACTGGGGCCGAACTGCGGCGTGATCAACTTCCCATTGCGGCCCTGTTCGCCGAAACCTGCATCGATTGCCATCGGAATGTTCAACCCCAGATCATTGATGGATGGAATGGCCTGGTAGCCCATTCCGCGGAGAAACTCAGCCATACCAGATACCTGAAGCGCCATGCGGCTGTAGGTAACGCGTGTCTCGGCGCAGCCTATCGGGGATGGCGCATACTGGATCACGTCAGAGTCCATCCGCGTACCCATCACGATGACCCAGCGCATTTTCTCCGGGATGATCATCTGTGTCTCGGTTTCGGTGGGCTGATCGATGTTGTCAAAGACGATCTCTTTATGCGAACCATCAGACCAGTAGGCATGGGAGTAGATCCAACGCCGATCCAGAGGCGCAATCCCCACGAGGTCGGCTCCAAAGAAATGGGCGGCGCGCTTGATAATCCTGGTTGCTTCTTCAGGCGAACCGGACCAGGGGTCAACATCTTCTGGCAGCTTCGCTTCCAGCGGCTGCCAGGAGGTCAAACCCCGATTGGCATGGTTGATGCGGGTTCCCAGATTGTAGGCGGTCACCCCTCCAGATAGAAACAGGCTGTAGTCCTTTACATCGTAGCCAGGTCTCCTGGACTTGATGTGGGCAGCGCGAGTGGCAGGAGCTTTGCGAGTGAAGCGTCTGATCTCTTCGTCCCATCCCGGACGACCTACCGTGAGGTTGTTACGCTGGTCAAAGCGTTTGTAGACGGCATTGTCAATCTGATAGGGGGGGTGATCAGGATCCAGAATTTGAACA
>JAHEME010000044.1:0-5498 GCA_024643825.1 Chloroflexota bacterium
GGCAACTCACCGCGACGGCCCAGCGCGAGCAAAATTCCCAGCGGGAAGGAGGCGACAATGCCCACGATGGTGAGCATCAGGGTAAGCAACAGACCACTCCAAAGCTGGGTGCGAACTAACGGCAGCCCAATCGCTTCCATCCCTGCAAGAAGCAACCAGATGATGGGGAACGAAAGGAACCAAAGTATCGTCAGGATGCGGCGGGGCCAGCCAGCGAAACGCCAAAAGATCGCCGTCAGGAGCAGGAGACCAAGCACAAAGCCAAGAGCAGTGACGGTACGCCATGCCTCTTCACGCGGATACTGCCCAATCGCAAAGAGGGTGAGATTGCTCGTGATAACGGTCCAATCCGCCTCGACAAATATAAACTTGAGAAGCTGTCGGACGATCACAACCAGAATGTAGCCTGTCACTACCGTCAGGATCGCGCTGCCAACTGAGTCGAACAGGTTTTCTCGCAGCCAGCCCACGATTCCTACACTGGTAACGGGAGGCGATTCCGAGGCACTGAGAGATGCGAAGTCTATTTTCGTAGCCATCTTCATCGCTCCACAAGCTGCATACGGCTATTGACGAAATTCATCACCAGTGAAATGGAGAGGCTCATGGCAAGATAACTGAGCATCACCATCGCAATGATCTGAACATTCTGTCCGGTTTGATTCCCAATCGTCTGGGAGATGTTGAAGAGATCGGGAAACGCTACGGCAATGGCAAGGCTTGAGTTCTTGGCAAGGTTCAGATACTGGTTGATCAGCGGGGGGATAATGACGCGCATTGCCTGCGGTAGGATGATCAGGCGAAGCTGCTGACCCCGGTTAAACCCCAGGGCTGTGGCGGCTTCTACCTGTCCATGAGCAACCGCCTGAATGCCTGCCCTCACGACTTCGGCAATGAACGCTGCTGTATAGAGAACAAGCCCGACCAACACGGCCTGAAAGTTGTTAGTCAACTGCCAGCCGCCTTCATAGTTGACGATGATACCTTCTCCGGTCAAGGTAGGGATCGTCAATTTCACTGGAGAGCCGGGAACAATCAGCCAGCCAACAGCGCCCACGAGTACAAATCCGGCTACTGCAAGCCAAAACTGCCCAGTTGGTGGCTTCCCCTGGCTTTCCTTGCGTCTGACCCAGAAAATCCAGAGCGCGATGGCAATCAACAGACCGACCACCAGAAAGGGCCACCAGGCAGAAAAGGACTCGTGCCGTTCCACCCCCACGATAGCCGCCCCACGCTGACTAAAATAGGCCAGCGGGGGAATATCCACCGGGCCGAGGCGAATATCGCCACCAGGGATGCTGATAATTTCATCTCGTCGTTGACGTGGAAGCGACCTGACCAGAACGAACCAGAAGAAGAGCTGCAACAGCAGAGGTGTATTCTGAATCACCTCGATAAAGACCAGGGCAACTTTACTGGTGAGCCAGTTGTTCGACAGGCGGGCAACCCCGACGATTATGCCGAGGATGGTCGCCAACACAATGCCAATGCCGATCACACGGAGGCTATTTGTGACACCTACCAGATACGCTTGCCAGATCGTCCCACGAGAATCAAACACCGGGCCTTCACTAATGGCGAATCCCGCTGGGCGCTGGAGGAAATCAAAACTGAGGCTAAGCCCAAGCGCGTTTAGATTTGTGACCAGGTTCCGCGCGAGCACCCAGATACCAGCTACGACCAGACTTAAAATTGCAATCTGAAAAAACCAGCGAAGAATACGAACATCGCGCCAGAGAGGAACTGCGGCGTGATGTTCTGCCGACATGGGCCGAGATGCTTCCGCCATTCAACCCCTCCGATTTCCCATGCAGGCCGCTTTTTAGGGCGGCCTGCATAGTTAAAGACAAAAAGAGACTAACTTCGTGCGATACCTGAACTAACGCCAGGCAGGGGCGTACATCAAACCACCGTCTGTCCAGAGTGCGTTCAGCGTACCAGCGCGGGGAATACCAATCGGAGCAATGTTGCGCTCATAGATGTCCGCATAGTTGCCGACCTGCTTGACAACCTGGTAGGCCCAATCCTTGCTCAGGCCCAGCAGTGCGCCGAGATCATCATCGCCTGTGCCTAGAAGACGCTGAACACCGATGTTGTCATCTGATGTGAAGTCATCGACATTGGCCTGGCTGATTCCCAGTTCCTCTGCCTGAAGCGTCGCATAGACTGTCCAGGCAACGACATCGTGCCAATCGCTATCATTGGCACGCACCAGCGGGCCGAGAGGCTCCTTGGAGATGGTCTCTGGGAGGATGACGTAGTCGCTGGGGTTATCCGTGGCCGAAGCCAGAGAAGCCAACTGTGACTTATCTGAGGTGTAGGCATCGCAAGCACCATCGACAAACGTACCGAATGATTCGGGCGTCTCGGAGAACACGTTCGGCGTGTAGGTCAGGCCAAGCGAAGCGAAGTTATCGGCAAGGTTGGCTTCCGTAGTCGTGCCGGAGGTCACGCAGATGGTGCCGCCATCCAGGTCAGCCACAGATTCGAAGCCATCCGCTGCACGGACGATGTAGCCCTGCCCATCGTAGAAGGTCGTGACGGTGAAGTCGAGACCCAGATCGGCATCGCGGGTGAGCGTCCAGGTGGTGTTGCGGATCAGAACATCGATCTCACCAGTCTGGAGGGCGGGGAAGCGCTGGTCGGCGTTGAGGGGCACGTATTCTACGGCATTCGCATCGCCCAGAACGGCGGCAGCGATGGCGCGGCAGTAATCCACGTCAAAACCACTGTTGGTGCCGCTGGCGTCAATGAAACCGAAGCCAGGCAGACTGCCGTGGATACCGCACTTGAGGGTTCCGCGAGCCATTACTTCGGCAAGGGTTCCTTCCCCTGTTTGCACGGGGGGAGCAGCTTCTTCGGTCATGGCAGCGGGCTGCTCAGTTTCGGCGGCGGGCTGCTCGGTCTCAGCGGCAGGCTGCGCGGCCATTTCCTCGGTTGCGGCTGGTGCAGCAGGCTGAGCTGATGCACCGCAGGCAACGAGGACGATCATGCCAATGATCATTCCTACAACGAAGATTGCCCAACGGCTTTTGGTGAATCTCTCAATCATGTTTCCTCTCCTCTTGAAGAATAGTTTGGGACGACAATACTACATGTGAGAATCAAACGAGCGCGGCGTCACCTCCTTCTGCAATGTATTCGTTACATAGCGAGGGGACGTGCATCCTCAACTCAGTTGATCCTACGTGATATTTACAACTTTAGTTGATGTCCGAGCAGGTGTCAAACTGAATACAACGAGCCTTCTTATCCTATTCCAATTCTCGATCAGGCATGTTGACCTACTCGATAGGTGACACTCTCCACTTGGATGTTGCCCGTGAAGGTGCTATTCTGATCCATGCAGATTCTCAAGAATATGGAGGTCTCGTGTGACTGCAAAACTCCTTGATGGAAAAGCTGTTGCTGCTCGCATTCAACAGGAAGTAAAAGATGCCGTCGATGACATGAAAGCCAAACACGGCGTAACGCCGGGACTGGCTGCCGTGTTGGTCGGAGAAAACCCGGCCTCTCAGATGTACGTCAAAATGAAACGAAACCGCTGCGCTGAGGCGGGGATCGAATCGTTTGGGCACGAACTCCCAGCCGACATCAGCCAGGAAGACCTTGAAGCGATCATCGCCGACCTGAATGCTGATCCCAGAGTTCACGGAATCCTGGTGCAACTGCCGCTGCCCGATCATCTGGACGAACAACAGGTACTTCAGTCGTTAAGCCTGGATAAGGACGTGGACGGATTCCACCCGATCAACATTGGGCGGCTGGCAATGAAGGGTCGCGAACCGGACTTTATCCCGGCAACCCCGTATGGCTGTATGGTGCTGTTGCAAGAGGCGGAAAAACTGGTGGATGGGTTCAAGATCGCCGGGTCGAATGCTGCTGTGCTGGGGCGGAGCAACATCGTAGGAATGCCAATGTCGCTGCTGCTGGTGAAGGCCAATGCCACCGTGACGGTGGTTCACAGCCGCACCAGGGATATTCCGGGGATCATACAGAATTCAGATATTGTGATCGGCGCGATGGGCCGCCCGGAGATGATCAAAGGGGAATGGTTCAAAGAGGGGGCGGTGTGCATCGACGTAGCAACCGTCAAGATTGATGATCCCTCCGCGCCCAAAGGATACGTGTGGAAAGGCGACTTTGAGTTTGAGAAGGCGAAAGAGCGCGTCGGCGCGATCAGCCCTGTACCGGGTGGGGTCGGCCCGATGACGATTGCGATGCTGCTAAAGAACACACTACGTGGGGCAGAAATCGCTATCGCTAAAGGCATCAAAGCGTGACAACCTCTCGATAAGATCGTACCATCAGGGCGACCAGACGGTCGCCCTTTTGATTAACACCGGGAGGAAACCCATGCCTACGACTCTTCTACGCCATGCCGAACCTCTGGTCACGATGGATGAACAGCGCCGCGAAATCAACGATGGGGCTGTTTTCATCCGTGACAATGTGATTGAGCAAGTCGGCACGACAGGCGATTTACCGGATCAAGCAGATACAGTCATCGACTTACGGGGTCATGTGGTGATGCCGGGGTTGATCAATACCCACCATCATATGTATCAAACGCTGACCCGCGCCGTCCCAGAGGCGCAGGATGCAACTCTGTTCCAATGGCTCAAGACGCTGTACCCGATCTGGGGCAACCTGACGGGCGAGGGCGTGTACATCTCGGCGCTGGTAGCGATGGCGGAATTGATGCTCTCCGGGTGTACGACTTCGAGCGATCACCTGTACATCTTCCCGAACGATTCGACGCTGGATGACGAAATCCGCGCCGCGCAGGAGATCGGGTTACGGTTTCACGCGGCACGTGGATCGATGAGTCTGGGCGAGAGTCAGGGCGGGCTGCCGCCGGATCGGGTGACAGAACGAGAAGCGGATATTCTGGCAGATTGTCGGCGCGTGCTTGAGACATACCACGATGCAGAACGGTATTCGATGCTGCGGATAGTGCTGGCTCCGTGCTCGCCGTTCTCGGTGACGGCTGACCTGATGCGCGAAACGGTCGCGATGGCGGATCAGTACAATGTGACGATCCATACGCATCTGGCAGAGACGCTGGATGAGGAAGCGTTCTGCCTGGAAAAGTTCGGGCGGAGACCTGTCGCCTACATGGAAGACCTCGGCTGGATCGGGGATCGTGTGTGGCATGCGCACTGCGTTCACATGAGCGAAGAAGAGATCAGGGTCTTTGGTCGTACGAAGACGGGAGTCGCCCACTGCCCCAGCAGCAATATGCGACTTGCCAGCGGGATCGCGCCTGTCTCCGGGGCAATGGGGATGCGTGCTCAGGGCGTGCCCACCGGATTAGGCGTGGATGGCTCGGCGAGCAACGATGGGAGTCACCTGCTGGGGGAGGCGCGTCAGGCGATGCTACTGCAACGAGTCAAGGGCGATCCGGGGGCACTCAGCGCACGGGATGCGCTGGAACTGGCGACGCTCGGTGGCGCAAGCGTGCTGCGGCGTGATGACATTGGCTCGCTGGAAGTGGG
>JAHEME010000044.1:5508-11502 GCA_024643825.1 Chloroflexota bacterium
GACGTAATCGCCATCAATATGGATCGGCTGGCGTATGCGGGCGCGGGCCATGACCCGGCAGCAGCGGTGGTATTCTGCCAGCCGCAGGGGGTCGATTGGTCGATGATCAATGGGAAGGTCGTCGTCAGCGAAGGGCAGCTTACAACCGTCGAACTGGGGCCGATTGTGGAGCGTCATCGGCGCATTGCAGCACAGATGGTGCGCGGCGGTTAGTGTTTCCGTCCTGCGCGAAACACTCTGGCAGTTGGGTCAGTCAGCGTTGCTAACTCTGAGCTTATTTCGCCCCAACTGCACTAGCTCATCAGCGCACGCTCGATCCGGGTCAGGAGCTTCTCCTTGCCAAGACCGGGCTTGTCCAGGACTTCGGCGTATCGCTGCGTGATGAAGGCCATTTCTTCCGAGGTCAATTCCTTGGAGGTCACGATGATCACAGGCAAATCGGGCTGGGTGCTTTCGGAGCGAATGTAGGCCAGGACTTCAAAGCCGGAGACCTGCGGCATCTTGAGATCGAGAATGACCAGCGCGGCGGCATTCCCCTTCAGCCATGCAATGGCGTCATCTCCGCTGGAGGCAAATTGCAGGCGATGGCCTGCCCCTTCAAGCATCGTGCTCATCAACTCACGAGCATCGGGATTATCGTCGACGATCAGGATTGGCATCGATGTGGGCGAACGAAGAGCCGCGCGAGTGGCGTCCAGTAAACGCGCGGAGCTAATCGGCTTGCGGATGTAATCTCTGGCCCCCATCTCGAAGGCCACGGGGGTCTGATCGACTATCGAGACGATCAGAACAGGAATGGTCGCCAGCGTAGAATCATTCCTGAGTTCCTCTAACACCTGCCAGCCATCCATTTCGGGCATCATCAAATCCAACGTAATCACCGAGGGACGCAACTCACGGGCCAGTTTCAGGCCGTCCGGCCCGTTCTGCGCTGTATGGACCTGATAGCCTGCCCCCACAAGATGCGTTCTAATCAGGTCAGCGGCATCTGGTTGATCGTCGATCACAAGAACCAGCGGGCCAGAGGGATCGGTGATCTGCGATTCCGCCTCTTCCTCCTCGTCCAGAGGAAGCCTGAGGGTGAACGTCGAGCCTTTGCCAGGCTCGCTGATCACAGTGATCTCCCCCTGCTGCATGCGTGCCAGATGCCGCGATAGCGCCAGCCCCAGCCCTGTGCCATCATATTCGCGCGTGGAGGTAGAATCGGCCTGGCGGAATTCATCAAAGATCAGCTCGTGCGATTCAGGCGGGATACCAATGCCAGTATCGACGACGCGGATGGCAAGCTCCTGAGCCTCATCATCGGCTACGGCCTCAATGAGGACGCTCCCCTCTTTGGTGAATTTGACCGCGTTGCTGACCAGATTGCTTAGAATTTGGCGGAGGCGTTCCTCATCCGCCCGTACACGAGGCAGCGCCGTAGGATAGCTTACTTGAATGGTCAGCCCTTTTTCTTCGGCTGCGGGATTGGCTTCAGCAATGGCTTGATCGATCAAGCGAGGGATCAGCACTGGCTCCAGAGATAGCTTCATCTTCCCGGCATCAATGCGAGAAATATCGAGAATGTCATTGATGAGGGCCAGCAAGCTCTTGCCGTTGCGGTTCACTTTTTCGAGGCGGTCGCGCTGCTTTTCTGTGATCGGCCCGTACATTTCCTCCAGAATGAGTTCGCTGTAGCCAATGATAGAATTCAAGGGCGTACGCAGTTCGTGACTCATGTTGGCGAGAAATTGGGATTTCAACTGGCTGGCAAGCGCGAGTTCTTCGTTGGCTTCCGCTAATTCCCGATTCATGATTGTTAGCGGATCGAAGAGTTGATCTTTGAGCACCACTTGCCCGATCATGATGGCGGCGATGGCAGACATCACACTGTTGACTGGCAGACGGGCGATCAGGGGTGATAGGTCAGCGAGGGCAGCGAGGATAAATATGACAATCGCAGGGACAAGGGCACGGCTGCGTGCAGTGGGCTTGATCAGCATGGAGCCAAGCGCAAGCGCTTCAAACATTAACAGCAAGCCCATGAGAACGTAGCCCAGTGGGGTGAAGTCAAAGAGGGTACGCCCATCAAGAGGAACTTGAATATTGACGAGAACACGTCCACTCCATATAGAAGTGGCAGCGAATATCCATAAGATCATCCCGACCCCATAGAGAACGTAGGCAAGGGGCGTCGACTTGCCCGTAAACTCGGACGCAAAGATGAACAGAACCACCCCATAAGCCCCGATTCCACTGGAAAGGGCATACAGCCAGGGTACAGGAGAGAATTCCAGGAAGGGGCTGAGACGGAGCACGAACGCAACCCCGGCAACATCGATCATCGCAAGGAGAAACAGACTAAATAACAAGTTGGTACGATGCCGCCCCTGCCATACAATGAGCAGCAGGAGAGAAGTTCCGATCACAACACTGATGAAATTCGCAATAAGCCCAATGATCACTAGCGGGGGAAATTCCATAGCAAGCCCCTAAGTACCGAATGATGAACCTCATTATAGCATTGATAATCACAAGGACTCTGCGGTGACTCTAATCTATCTAGTGATGGCGTGGATGGGCGGAATCGGGGCCGCGCCGATGCTATCTCTCCCTGTAGGGTTGTGGCTCGGAATCGGCGTGGCGGCACTGGTTGGGCTGATCGCCTTCCGAGCGCGAGCCATCTCGCGAATCGGATTCAGCTGCGTGCTGCTGTTTACGTTGGGGGCTGCACGTTGGGGCCTGTCAGCCCCTCATCTGGACGAAACCAGTTTGGCTACGTATAACGGAATCGGATTTGTCACACTCGAAGGTGTAATCAACGACGCGCCCGATGTTCGAGATACCCAGATCAACCTATCGCTGCAAGCAACTAGCCTGACGCTTTCCGATGGAACCCAGATTCCGATTAGGGGAGCCGCCCTGGTGCAAGCTCCGCGCGTTGGCTCGTACCGCTATGGTGATCAGGTTCGCATTCGGGGGCAGCTAACCACACCACCACACAACGATGATTTTTCGTATCGGGACTACCTCGCGCGGCAGGGGATCGGCAGCCTCGTGCAATATGCGCAGGTAGACGTGATCGGCCCCCGTCAGGGGAATCCGATTCGAGCGGCCCTGCTGGATTTTCGGGATCACGCGCACCAGATGATTTTACGCCTGCTGCCGGATCCGCAGGCGTCGCTGTTAGCCGGAATTCTGCTGGGGATCGAAACTGGAATCAGCCCGGAGGTACGAGATGCCTTTAATGCTGTAGGCGCAACCCATGTGATCGCGATCTCCGGCTCGAATCTGGCGATCATCGCGGGGCTGCTATGGAGCATCAGCCGCCGCTTTCTGCCAGAGCGATGGTCAGCAACCCTTACGATTACCGGGATCCTACTATACACGGCCTTTGTTGGCGGTGATGCGGCAGTACTGCGAGCCGCGATCATGACTACCCTGGGATTGGTGGCAACACAACTGGGCCGTCAGACCTATGGGCTGGCCTCGCTCTCCTTCGCGGCGCTGCTGCTCACGGCGATCAATCCCTTGACTCTGTGGGATGTAGGCTTTCAATTGAGCTTCACGGCAACACTGGGGCTGATCCTGTATGTTGGCCCCCTGCAAAAGTTGCTGGAACATGGGTTGAGCTATCTCTTCGCAGCGGAAACTGCGCAGGCAGTCGTGGGATCGATCTCTGATGCCTTTGTTGTGACGGTGGCAGCGCAGATCACGACCGCACCTGTGCTCGCGTATCACTTTGCACGCTTCTCGCTGATTTCGCTCCCGGTCAACTTTCTGATCATCCCGGCGCAAACACCGTTGATGGTGCTGGGCGGGCTGGGTGTGCTGGTATCACTGGTCGTACTCCCACTGGGACAGGTGATCGCCTGGGGAAGCTGGGTATTCCTCTCGTACACGATTGCGGTGGTACGATTCTTTGCACAGATTCCAACGGCTTCGCTGGAGACACCACAATTCTCTACTGCGAGTGTGCTGGCGTTCTATATCGTACTGATCGGGGGCACATGGATGGCTACGCAGCCAGAAACAGACCGTAAGCACTGGTTTGATTCGCTCAGGCAGGTGTTTCGCGTAAAGGCGGTCGTGCTCGGCGGGGCAGTGATCGTCGCGCTACTGCTGACGGCGGCAGCCTCCTTGCCCGATGATCGGCTGCATGTCACGTTCATTGATGTGGGAAACGGCGCAGCGACCCTGATCGTCACCCCCAGCGGCAGGCACATTCTGGTGGATGCGGGCGGAAGTGGGCGGAGTCTCTCGACAACACTCGGTGATGAACTGCCCTTCTGGGATCGGCGGATAGACCTGGTGGTGGTACCCCAGCCGACTGCCGCGCACACAAGCGGCTTGCTGCCGATTCTGAGCCGCTATCAGGTTGATGCTGTCCTGACCAACGGAGGGCGAGGAAACAGCGAGGAATCGGCATCTCTGTGGGCTGTGCTGGATGAACAGGGAACGCGGGAGGTGGCAGCAGAGCAGGGGATGCGAATCGCGGTTGATGACGGGGTAGTGATCACGATCATCCAAACCGGGGCAGCACCCACTGATAGCGATCCCGGCGCCCCGCCTGTCCTGCTGCTCACGTACGGATCGATGCGGCTGCTATTTACTGGCGACCTATCCGCTGCGAGAGAGATGCAACTCATGCAAAGTGGTCAACTCCTGACGGCGACGGTGCTTCAGGTTCCGCAGAGTGGGCATCGAGATGCCAACGGGGAAGACTTCCTACAAGCCGTACACCCGTCAATTGCGATTCTTTCGTCTTCCAGCAGCCGAGGAGACCTACCACACCCCGAAGTATTGGAACGGCTGCGAACACTGGGGATCGTTCTGTACCGTACGGATCAGATCGGGAACATTCACCTGAAGACGGATGGGGAGAATCTCTGGATACGAGAGAAGCCGTGAATCAGAAGGGGGCGAACACCCTGCATTCGCCCCCTTCTCGTGCTCCGTGATTTAGCCTATTTTGGCGAGAATAGCCTGCACTGCCGCATCGAGCACCCCATCTCGCTGACCCAGCGCATCTGGCGCAGTGAGGGGCACAGTAACATCCGGGATGATGCCCTTGCCTTCGATGATGATGTCACCAGAGAGGCCAAGGGGTCGGCCTGTTGGGACTTGCAAATCCATATCGCCGGGGAGCTTGTACTGCCCGCGCCCGACTTCGCCGAACGCACCTGCTGTTGGCGTGTTGCCGACCACCGTAGCACGTCCTCCCTGCGAGACGGCATACGCAAAGCCCTCGCAAGCGCTCACGCAATTGGCGCTCACGAGTAGCGCAACCGGGCCATCATAGATCGTCGGCGCTGGCTCCAGGCGGGTCGGAGAGTCTTGAAGCTCGAACTTACCAGTGGCTTCGCTATAGTAGGCTTCCTGCGAGAGGACAAAGCCCTCGTCAAAGAAGAATCCTGCCATGTCAAGCGCGAGACCACCACTGCCGCCCCCGTTGCTACGAATATCAATGATCAGACCGGGAACATTGTTATCGATCATCTGCTTCATGTAGCGTTCCCACAGCCGCGCTTCCAGATTGTCATCGTCTGAGAAGGTCGAAATCTTGATGTAGCCGAGACCGGAGGGAAGAATCTTACCTTCGACAGGGAGATTCAATTCTTCACCTGAAGGAGATATGGCCTCCAGCAGCGAGTCGATCTCCTGTTCTGCTGTCATAGTGATCTGGCGCGGGCTGGCATCCCCAGGATTCTGAACGGTTACGTCTATGCGTGTCCCAACGGGAACGCGCGTCAGGAATACCGCCTGATCCTGCCGACGGGCATGTTCGGTGGAGTAGGAGGAAAAGAGATTCGGGTTGACGGCATCGATTGCCTGCGTGATCGGTTTGCCATCCCAGGTAGTAATCACTGCGCCTGGCTCCACTCCGGCCTTATCGCCGGGTGTATTGGGGAAGACGTGGGTGACGATCACGCTGCCATCGGATAGTTCCTTCAGAATCAGGCCAAAGCTGCCCACCCCTTCAGCGCGAAACACATCAGCATTGAACAATCCAAT
>JAHEME010000555.1 GCA_024643825.1 Chloroflexota bacterium
ATCCCGTCGGCAACTACGTTGCTCGCGACATCCTCCTCTATGGTGCCCCGTTTTCTCTATCATTGATCTGACAACAAACAGTCAAGCGTTCTTCACCTTCCTCTCAGCACAATCGTTTTCCATCCGTCAACCCACCCCAAGACGAATGCCTGATTCTCATCGGCCCATCCACCTGCGTATTTGACATTCTGCTGAGCCAAATGCGTATACTCAAACCAGTTCACACCATCGTAGTGGGCCAGCAAGCCGTGGCCGCCGGTCACGAACAGATTGTCGTCTCCCGTCCCGAAAACCGCGGTGGTGGTGTAGAGGTACTGATACCGATTGATCCACCGCTCACCATTCCACTGAAACACCCCGTACATATCAACCGAATACATCGTTCCCGATGGTAGCACCGTGAGTTTTTCCGTACCCCATTTCCCTAGCTCCTCCCACGGCTCTCTCACAAATGTGTCGACCAGCGTCCACAGTTCGGCTTCGCGTCGAAAGAAATAGTAGGTCCACTTTAGCAGGTTTCCCGGCATGACTTCGTAAGCGCTCCCGAGCATGAACATCTCGTTCGATGGTGTTCGTACAATACTTGAAAGATAGAAGAAAGAACCCACGGCTGTAGCGATACTGACAGAGTCCTTTCTCCATTCAGTGCCGTTGTAGTGCAGGAGTGTCCCATTGAGGCCACAGGCCCAGGCGTCGCTTGGAGAATTGACCCAGACAGACATCAGCCTATTGCCTCCGGGCGTTTGTTGCTCCGTCCATAGTTTTCCATCATAGTGGATGATGAAACTTGTGCCATAGATGGTGGGCCCCCAGCGCTCGCCGACCGCAAAAATATCGTCAGCACCCAGTCCGTCAATATCATCAAGGTCGAAAGGCGCTGGTATTGCTCCCGCCTCAAATGATCCCAATCTTACGTTGCTCCATTGCTTGCCATCGAAATGCCACATGGTGCCCGCCGATCCCCAGCCATGTCCGACGGCGTACAAATTGTCCGCTGTTCCCCAGATTGATTCCATGAGTATCTGGGGATCACCGGGATATTGCACGGGATCCAAGAGGAGAGTATCAAGAGTCCACCTATACTCTCGCGGGTCGTTCACGAGGGGTCCAGTCGGGCTGTGTCTGCAGCCACAAAGGAGAATCAATAGCAAGCAGCGCACCATAGGCTTGCGCATCATAGTTTGAATCCCTCTTTCGGAGACCACCGCAATCAATCAAATGCCCGGAGGTGACCAGCCTCAATTTTGTTTGCGTGGTACAGGAGCGGTGTTCGCAGCACCGCTCCTCGTGTTTATTCTTGCTGTAAAGGGTCCAACTCTATCCTCCTTCCATCCCTACATCGGTTGGCTCTGTCGGGCACGACTACTTCCCGTGCAGGACATAGGAAACTCCATAATTGTTCCCTACGGCAAATGCCTTTCTGCCGTTTGTCCACACACCATAGAGCGCGACGTCGCTCGGGACCAACCCGTCGGGCAACGCGAGCTGTTCCCAAGCAGATCCATTCCAGTGAAAGATGACCGGGCCTTCCTGCCAGCCGACGGCTAAGATATTGTCTGGCCCCGTCCCTGCCATGCGAATGATCGTTGCCCGGGTGCTGTACACCTGAGCCCATCGGTCTCCTTCCCATCGAAAGATCGCGAACGCTGCGCAGCTATAATGCACGCCGGGCGCAGGAGTATAAACGCAATATGAGCCGAAGCGAGGATAGCTTGAATTCTGAGGCAGATACTGCATATCAACCAGGGACCACTGAGTTCCATTTCGGGCAAAACACATCACTGAATCATCCAACGTCCCTTTCCACGTGTTGCCGACGACGAACACCTGTGCTTCATCCCCGCCAACCGTGGTGATCGACAATCCAAGGTAAATCGTATCCACGCTCCATTTAACTCCGTCGTAATGGATGAGCCTTCCATCCTTCGAACCAAAGAACATGTTTTGCGACGATGTCCCCCAAACTGATTTCAGCCCACGGCAGCCCATATGAGAGGGCAGTATGCTTTTCCACCTTGCTCCGTCGTAGTGGAGAACCACAGCGCTATCGAGCTTTGGATTTGGGTAGAGCTGTGCACCTGCCACCCAGACATCGTGTGCTCCGAAGCCCGTCATCTGCCAAAGATAGTTGTAATCCCCCAATGGCAGGAGAACGTTTGTCCATTGTTTTCCGTCGTAGTGATACATCGCGCCTTGCAGCCCACTTATCATACTGAAACCGCTGACATACACATCCGTTGGCGAGCCGGCCCAGATTGAATACATCGCTGTCGAAGGGCTATTAGGGTAAGCGAGCATTGTCGCGTCCCAAGAGTATTCGCGCGGATTCTTGAATTCCGGCTCTGTCGGAGCCCTCTTACAGCTAATCTGCGCGAGAATCAGCGCCAAAGCGAACACTGCGCACAATCGAAACATTTGTTCTCCTCTGTCGGAAGGTCGTGCTTACTGAATTCTTTCCCCTAGCAACAAGAGGGATGGTGGTTACGCACCATCCCTTTTTTGTCTCAGCGTTATCCCTAGATTGATCTATTTCCCATGTAGGACGAGCGTTTTGTATGCTTCTAGTCCGTTGTCTCCAATGATGAACGTCTCATTACCTGTACTCCAAACCGCCTTTAACCAGTGACCTGCGTCTATGACATTCTTCAATCGTTCCCATCTCTGACCATCGAAATAGTAGATGAGCGAGCCTTGACCGACGGCGAATGCGGTCGATGGAGTGGGCGCATAGAGCCACTGAATTGCATAATCGGTGTCCTGTTCCCGATGCCAGCCATCGCTCTCCATCGCGTAGATTCCGTATCCTATGGAATACAACGTGACACCAATGTAACCTAGCTTCACCTCTCCGAAGCTCGTGCCGAATTGCGAGGCTGCGATGCTCATCGAATCGATGATCTGCCACGCCGCCCCATCGTAATGATAGAGCACTGTGTAATTGAGGTAGTAGTTAACCGGATCGTTCACCTGAGTGCCCAGAAGATAGATATCGTATGATGCAAGCCCCGAAATGGATTTGATGTCCACGCGCGGGTCAATGGCGACCTTGCTCCAATTGTTTCCATCGTAGTG
>JAHEME010000045.1 GCA_024643825.1 Chloroflexota bacterium
CAAGAACGATAAACAGGGTCTTCTGGAAACACTGCTCAGGAACCCAACGGTGAAGCGCGCGCTGGTGTTCACACGTACCAAGTCTGGTGCGAACAAAGTCGTGAAGCAGCTTACCCGGAGCACAATCACAGCAGAACCGATCCACGGGAATAAGTCACAGAGTGCCAGAGAACGTGCCCTCCAGAACTTCAAATCCGGGAAGACGCGCGTGCTCGTCGCTACCGATGTCGCTGCACGGGGCATTGATATTGATGAGATTTCTCACGTGATCCAGTTTGATCTACCGAATATCCCGGAGACGTATGTTCACAGAATCGGGCGCACGGGAAGAGCCGGAGCCGAGGGCATTGCAATTTCGTTTTGCGCCCCGGAGGAACGGCCCTTCCTGAAGGGCATTGAGAAGTTGATCCGCAAGAATGTCCCAGTAATCCGCGAGCACAAATTCGCTCATTAGACTGGCCCAACACTTACAAGAAAAGACTCCGCGCAGGTGCGGAGTCTTTTGATTCCATCCGTCCATCAGTGCCAATCAGTTGAGAAGCCCACGCACCCAGCCAATCGAAAGCGCACCCGCACAGGCAATTAGTACCGCCTGGATTGTCTTCCCGATCCACGCAGCCAGCAGGAACTGCCACCACTTCAGACGCAGCGACCCGGCGACAATCCCGGCCATATCGAAGACCGGGTTGGGGATAGCAGCCAGCAAAGTGATCACAATCAGCCCGTATCGTTCCATCCAGCCGCGAATGCGATGGTAGAGTTTCATGTTATCGATAAGAGCACTGCCGCCATAGCCTGCGAAGTAACCAGTCATCTCTCCCAGCGCCGCCCCTGGTCCGGCAGCCAGCCCCAGCAGCAGAGGGTTCAGTGCCCCCCCTAACACATAAACAATAATCAACCCTGGCACGGGGAGAATCACAGTTGCGTTTCCGATCAACATCGCGAGGAAGGCTCCCCCATAAGCGAGGTGTTGCAGGTCGCCGAGCTTATCATAAAACAGCACGATGCTGACCGTCACGATGACGGCAACGCTCAAGGAAAGCACATGCTTCCAGCCAAACTTCTGAATTTCGTTTGGTTTGACCGCAGGTTCTTCGGCTGAAGTTGCTTCGGCGATAGTAGGTTCCATTGGCAACCTGCCTTCCATGATGGCTATGATGCCCGCTAACGCTTTTGCCGCAGGGCTTCGATCCGTGCGATGACCATTTCCATCGCCACCGAGTTCATCCCACCTTCGGGGATGATCACATGGGCATAGCGTTTGCTTGGCTCGACGAACTCCAGGTGCATGGGCCGCACCGTGCTCATCCACTGGTCAATCACCGATTCGGGAGTACGCCCACGATCCGCCACATCCCGCTGCAAACGGCGAATGAATCGCACATCATCATCGGTATCGACAAAGATACGTACGTCAAACATCTCGCGGAGTTTCGCATCGGTGAAGATCAGGATGCCTTCAACCAGTACGATGCGCTGCGGCTGCACTACGCGGACTTGTTCTGTACGGGAATCGGTGGAGAAATCGTAAATCGGAACGTTGATGGATTCGTACCGTTGCAAGGCTGCGATATGCTCCATAAACAGCTCGGTATCCAGCGCATCGGGGTGGTCAAAGTTGATCGCTGCGTGCTGCTCCTGCGGGAGGTCGCTTAGATCCCGGTAGTAGGAATCGTGAGGCAGGTAAGCAATGTTCTCTTCCCCAATCCGATCCAATATCGTGCGGGCTACGGTCGTTTTGCCAGAGCCGCTTCCACCTGCAATCGCAATGGTGATAGACCGGGGTTGGTCGTTCATGAGCCACCTGAACCAACTATGAAAATGCCCCGGAGATCATTTCCGGGGCGGGAGAGCCACCTATGGGAATCGAACCCATAACCTAGCGCTTACGAAGCGCTCGCTCTACCGATTGAGCTAAGGTGGCGGAGTACGCCACATTATACCTGCTGGTCAAAGGACTGACAAGCTTTATGCGCTGCTGCACGATGCAGTACAATACCAGAAATTCGTACCTGAGAAATGAGGATTTTGCGGATGCACGCTGCCCCCATTCTGAGTTTCTTGCTTCTGATGACAACTATGATCGTTGGTTGCCAGCAGACCGTCGAAACACCCGATGCAACCGCATTTCCACCTGCAACGAGGGCGCCAACGCCGACACCCGCGCGCTCCGGTGATACCCCTATGCCGTATTCTACCCGAACACCTCTCGCCACTACGGGGTACACTTATCAGCGGGCTGATGGCAATCGATTAGCAGCAGGAGCTGGCCCGCTCCCCGATGTCACCCCGCGCGTGATCCCATTGGATGGCGTGCCATCTTGGGTGGTAGCTGCCCCACTTGCTTCGGGCAGCCTGTGGGTAGCCGTGCTGGAAGATGGGCAGGTGCAAGCCTTCTACCTGACAGCCGAGTCGGTTGAGCCTGCGGTGATCAGCCCCGATCACCTGCCTCCTGAATCACCTCCTGCGCTGGCTCTGGTTGGAGATGCTCTCATATTGCTCACAGCGCCAGATGCCTCCCCGCTAACGCACCCGATCCTGATTCCTGGCACGCAAACGATAGCAACCATCGCCGGGAATGGCGATTTGGTGGTGGGCGATTCACGCCTCCCAGTGAACGCGCTGCCAGATGCTCGCATTCTTGCCGATGAGTCCGGGCATCTGCTCCTGTTGACTGATCCAACCACCAACTACGATCATGGCGTGCTGGGAGATGCTATCGAAGCCAAGTCCTTTACCCTCATTGGAACCTCCCCAACGCTGCGGGTTGATCGCGTCGTCCCCATGCCCGATAGCAAAGTGATCGAAGGGATTGCACCCATATGGGCAGATATGAACGGGGATGGCACGCGCGAAGTTATTGTCACCGCCAGCGATCTGGCATCAGGAGCACAGATTCTTGTGTACTCCGCGCTCGGTGATCTGATTGCCAGTGGGCCTGCCATCGGGCAGGGGTATCGCTGGCGGCATACCATTGCCGTTGCTCCCTTTAGCCCATCCGGAGAAATTGAGCTAGTCGATGTCCTGACCCCGCACATTGGGGGTGTGACAGAGTTCTTCGAGATGGTTGGATCGTACCTGGTTGTCACCGCACAGGTGCGGGGATATACCTCTCACGTAATCCATACTCGCAATCTTGATATGGCTGCCGCTGGAGACTTTGATGGCGACGGGCGCATCGAACTGCTGCTGCCCTCGCAGGATCGCACTTCGCTGGGGGGCATCCGCCGCACGACAGACGGAGCGGAAGTGGCGTGGACGGTTCCGCTGGATGCGATACTGGTCACGAATCTCGCTACCGTTACCCTGGCAGGGGATGAGATGCAAGTCGGAGTCGGGTTGAGTGATGGCACGCTGTGCATCTATGCTCCTTAGCCCGACAGGATACAATACCAATCATGATTGCCGTGCAGATCCCCCTTGACCATCATGTTCTCACTCCGGTGGTCCGCCGCATCCTTGCACTGGATGCAGCGGACATCGAATCGGTGCAGAGCGAATCGCTTCCATATGACAGCCTCAGCCGCAGCACTGTTGGATTGCTTCGGGTGCAGGGTTCTGCCTGGGATGGCATCAGCAGTCACAAGTGGTCGGCTATCGCAAAAGTGGTGGCCCCACCCGAAAACCCGGTACAGGACACGCCTGCTTACGATTTCTACTGGAAGCGCGAACCGCTAATCTACGAATCTGAACTGCTGCATGATCTTCCCCCGGGTTTCGCTGCGCCTTGCAGCTACGGCATAACCGATTTGCCCGATGGCCGCCTGATCCTGTGGCTGGAAGACATTGGAGCAGGCTATACATCGGCGAAGTGGATCATGGATGATTACATGCAGGCGGCCCGCCATCTGGGGCAGCTTGCTGGGGAATACAGACTCCATCGCACCGTGCCTGATGACCCCTGGCTCAGTAGGCACATGCTACAAACCATCACCGCCGAATCTGCACGCATGGTCGATCGGGCGCAGCAGCCAGCCTCGTGGGATCATCCCCTCTTGCGAGCCGCATTCCCGCAACCTCCAGCCCAACGCATTGCTACCCTCTGGAAAGATCAACAGGCCATCTACGCAGCCATTGAAGAGCAACCGCGCATCCTCACCCACCACGCGATAGAGCGCAATAATCTGATTCTGCGGCTGGATGAATACGGAGATCCTCAAACGGTGGCACTAGATTGGGAGCAGGCAGGGATCGGAGCAGCGGGAGAAGATGCCGGGAGCTTGTTCGGGGCTGCCCTGTTGAATTTCGAGGTTCCAGCTAGTCAAGCAGAGGAACTTGCAGACCTGATGCTGATCGCGTATCTAAACGGGATGGGCGAGATGGGCTGGCGCGATGACCCGACTCCCATCCGATTTGCATTCAATGCCGCCGCTGCACTCCGCCATGTGTTTTCCAGCGCAGGCTGGCCAGTTTCCATTGCGCATGATCGGACAGGGTTGTATCTGCGTGAAACCGAACGTCACTGGGGCTGCCCCATCGGAGAGGTGTTCGCACACTGGGCGGAGGTGACGGACTTTCTACTCAACCGTGTGGATGATTCCCGCCGTTCTTTTTCCGACTGAGCATCAATAAAAGGGGGCTTCCCCTCTATGAAGAAGACCCCTTCTCGATAGTCCGTCTGTTTACCTATTGATACGGTAGGTCACACTCACATCTACTTGCACCGATAATTCCCCTGCACTGATGGGGGGTGCTCCCCCGCCGGCAGCCTGGGCTACTTCAACCTTCCCGTAGGCAATCGGAGAAAAGCCACCCGACGATTCCGTTACAATGATCGGGTCTCCCAGAATCACGCCCATTGCGGCGGCGAGTTCGCTGGCTTTACGATGCGCGTCATCGAGCGCCTTGGTTCGTGCATCAGATTCCAGAGCATCACTGTTCTCGATACCGAAGTTCAAACCGCCTACATTGTTCGCACCAGCTTGAAGACCCTTATCGATCACATCGCCAACAGTCTCCAGATTGCGCACCTTGACCTGCACCGTGCTATCGACGTGATAGACGCGCTGCCCGGTTGGTTGACCTGTATTATCATAGCGATCTTCAGGCCATACATTGAAGTTGGTTGTCTGAATATCCTTCGCCTCAATGCCGAGGGCGGTCATCGCATCGGTGATGGCCTGCATGGTCTCATTGGACTTTGAGACCGCATCGCCAACATTGGCATCAGAAACGCTCACGCCCAGCATCACAGTCGCGTTATCTGGCTGCCCGCTTGCCTGCCCGCTGCCGCCTACCGAAATTGTATTGATCGGATAGCTGTTTGCGCCCTGAGACAGGCTCCCGCAGCCCGTGCCAAGTACGAGCACCACGATCAAAATCAACCCTACTAATACACCCTTACTTACTACTATGGATTTCATGGATTCCCATCTCCTAATTGCAAGTAAAAACATTGGCTGTATCGTTACGCCATCAACAGAACGCTGCACATCCGCCAAAAGTTCCCTATCGCAGGATTTTCCGAATTCGGCGATCCGGTGGTACTCTCAAGTAGCTCAATTTCTCAGCAATCAAAAGGTAAATCATGGAAACACCTATCTATCAGCGCCCCGTGGAGCTGCTTCAGCGTCTGATCCGATTTGATACCACTAACCTGCCGGGCAATGAATACGACTGTGTAATGTATATCAAATCGCTGCTCGACGACGCTGGCGTAGAATCGACGGTTGTTGCGAAAGACCCCAAGCGCCCTAACCTGATCGCCCGCATTGCAGGGCGAGGGGAGGCTCCGCCGCTGCTGCTATACGGGCACGTGGACGTGGTCTCTACGAAGAATCAGCCGTGGACACATCCTCCCTTTGATGGAGAGATTCGTGATGGGTATGTGTGGGGGCGTGGCGCATTGGATATGAAAGGCGGGGTTGCCATGATCGTCTCCGCTTTTCTACGCGCGCAGGTAGAGGAGACAAGCCTCCCGGGGGATGTGATTCTCACTATCGTCTCTGACGAAGAAGTCGATGGCATTTATGGTGCACGCTTTCTGGCAGAAAACCATGCGGGGCTATTTGATGGTGTGCGCTACGCGCTTGGTGAATTCGGCGGCTATCCCGTCCAGTTGATGGGTAAGGAATTCTATGCCATCACGGTAGGGGAAAAGCAAACCTGCTCCCTGCGTGCTGTGATTCGAGGCGAAGCGGGCCATGCTTCGCTACCTATGCGCGGTGGTGCAATGGCTCGCCTCGGTGTGATGCTCACCGCCCTTGACCAGCATCGTCTCCCGGTTCGTATCACACCACCAGTACAGCAGTTGATCGAAACTCTGGCATCGAACTTCGATGATCCAGAAGCCACCACACTGCGGAAGCTGCTCGATCCGGCCCATACCGACGCTGTTCTCGATACATTAGGCCCGATTGGGCGCAACCTGGATGCCCTGCTACACAACACGGTCAACGCTACCATTGTGCATGGCGGCTCACAGATCAATGTGATTCCATCGGAAATCATCGTCGATTTGGATGGACGCATGCTGCCGGGAGTATCGCCAGAAGAACTTCTTCGGGAGATTCGCGACGTGATCGGCCCCGATATTGATGTGCAGCCGGTGGTCTATGATCCGGGCCCCAGCCATACGGATATGGGTCTCTTCGATACGCTGGCGAGGCTGCTTCAGGAAGCCGAACCGGGCGCAGTCCCTATTCCCTGGATTCTCACCGCTGTCACCGACGCACGATTCTTCTCGCAAATTGGGATTCAGACCTACGGATTTTTGCCTATGAACATCAAAGGGGAAGCCAACATCTGGGATACCGTTCATAATGCGGATGAGCGAGTTCCCACGTATGCTATTGAGTTTGGCACCAACGTAATCTTTGAAAGTCTTCAGCATTTCACAGAATGATACATTTCAATCGGAGTTGATCCACTTTTCCGTGTGTCTATAATCAAACGATAGAGGGGTATCGTTTCGCACGGGTTGTCTACAAAGAATCTGTTTCTTTCCAGAGGGGGATCCACTATGAGCAAGACAAATCTACGCTGGGCTGTCATGATTCTTACGGTAATCACCGCAGGAATTCATCTCTTTCTCGGCGCGACCAGCCTGTCTGACCCAACACTGCGCACACTGAGTATTCTGTGGCTTCTGAACGTCGTCGGCTATCTGGGACTGCTTGCCGCGGTTGTGGGGTGGGTATCGTTCATCCCTCGTGATACTGCGCACTACCTTCTGATCGCATACGCTGCTGTCACGATTGTCGCGTGGGTGGTGATGGGCAGCATGACAGATAAGCTGGCCTGGGTCACTAAGATCGATGAAGTGCTGCTCATGGTAGCGACATTTCTACATTCTCGCGCCAGCTAGCACCCTCCGATAGATCACGTTGCTCGATCTTCTAGCATCTGCCGCCATTGGCTATGTGCTGGGCAGTATCCCAATGGGCGTGCTGTTAGCGCGCGCCTTTGGCTGGCCCGATCCGCGCACGTATGGCAGCCGTCATACCGGGGCGATGAATGTCTCCCGTGGGGGAGGAAAAGTGGCCCTGGCAGTCGTCCTCATTGCGGATATGCTGAAAGGTCTCATCACCGTCTGGATCGTCGCCCGCATGATGAACCATCCGTACGCCATCACAGTCGCGGGTCTGATGGTAGTCATCGGGCACATCTTCCCGGTATGGCTCCGCTTCTCCGGAGGGATGGGGCTGGCCCCCGGTGCAGGTACGATGCTGCTGCTTTCTCCGATCACCGTGTTCACTGCCGCTCTGAGCCTAGCTGTAGTACGTTTGTTGATCATCAAGCATACTCCGCGCGCGACCATTGCTGCCTCCGTGATAATCCCCCTTACGCTGCTGCTGACCCACACACCCTGGCCCGTGTTCTGGCTGGGCACAGGGATCGCACTTCTTCTTTCGCTGCGCCATACCACCGATTGGAACCGCATCTATGACTAAGAACCCGCCCCGACAACGAGCAGCCTCGCTGCGTTTCCTTGCGCAGCCTACGGACATCAATCTTGGCGGGAACGTGCATGGTGGCATCGTCATGAAGTGGATCGACGAAGCCGCCTACGTCTGCGCGGCGGGCTGGTGCGGCTGTACGTGCGTCACGGTGTACGTCGGCGGTATCCGCTTTTACAAACCTGTGCACATTGGCGATGTGGTCGATGTGAGTGCAAGATTGATCTACACGGGAACTACCAGCATGCACATCGCCGTCGATGTGAGCACACGCGATCCCCGCCAGCAGGAATGGACACAAACAACCCACTGCATCATCGTGTTCGTAGCAATTGATGAAGCTGGCAAGACGATCCCCGTCCCGACATGGGAACCATTGACGAAGGATGACATCGCCCTGCGCGATTATGCGGTGCGATTGATGAATCTCCGCAAGGGCATTGAAGAGGAAATGAAGCCCTACGCCTCTATCGCAAGCAATTAGCCAAATGACGCTCCAGACGGTACTTCTATCGGACGTTGACGGCGTGCTGATCGAGCCGCACGGCTACAAGAGAGCACTCCGCGCAACGCTGGATGTGTTAGGTCACCTTCCTTTTGCATCACCGATGATGAAATCGCGCTAGAGATTCGGTCACGACCATCCCAAGGGCATCTTCTCGAAAGTGGTTGACTCGTGCCAAGGCTCATGGTACGATCCGAGCCAATTCAAGAATCAATGCGTTGACGGAAACGAGTAGGTGGGCTTCCCACTTCACAGCAAGCCAGGGGTGATGTGAGCCTGGTAGGTGGCCCCGCTGAAAATCCTTCCTGAGCAGTGGGCTGAACGTGTGGCTGGTACACAAGTAAGTTTTACCGGGGTCGCCTCCGTTATCATGGCTAGGCTGCACAGCAGCCAGTGAGTGCCGTCCACCGGATCGGGTGGCGGAATTGGGGTGGAACCACGGGAGATCACGCTCTCGTCCCTTGCGGGATGAGAGCGTTTCGCGTTTAATGGAGACGCACCTTTCTTGTAAATCCGTCGCCAAGAATCTCTGGAAGCAAGGATATGACAGAACTTCTCTATCAACTTGACAGTTATCTTCAAACCTTCGATGCCAGAATCGTGGAAATCGACGAGGAAAAACATGCTGTCGTCCTGGATCGGTCAGCGTTTTATCCGAGCGGAGGCGGTCAACCCTGTGATCAGGGAACCTTGACCACTGACGGAACAACGTATACTGTGCGGAAGGTGCAAAAGGCGGGTGGAGCGATTCTCCATCTACTGGAAGAGACCGATCTTCCAACTCTGGGAGCAGCAGTCACCGGTCAGCTAGACTGGGATCGCCGCTATCAACTTATGCGTACCCATACCGCCATGCATATTCTATGCGGCGTGGTGTGGCGCGATTTCGGCGCACAGGTAACAGGTGGCGATATGGAGCCACTTAAGGGGCGCATGGACTTTGAGTTTGAAACGATGCAGCGCGAGCTAGTTCACACCATCGAAGAACGAATCAATAAAGAGGTGGCCGCCGGGCATGATCTGCGCGTCAACATCCTGCCCAGGCAAGAAGCATTCCAGATTCCCGACTTGATCCGCACGAAGATCAACCTGCTGCCCGAAGGCATTGAAGAGGTACGAACTATTGAGATCGTCGGGCTTGATCTCCAGGCAGACGGCGGAACTCACGTCCACAACACGTCCGAAGTAGGAGAACTTCGTGTGGTTGACTACAAGAGTAAGGGCGCGATTAACAAGCGCATTTATCTGGAAATTACATCCTAAAGGGCAGGTAACCAGTGCGCGTTCTGCATGAACCTACCCCGGAAGAAGTTGTGGAGTCGCGCGGGGAATACCAGTATCTTCGCGGCGGGCAGCCAACCGGACAGGTCGAATCCTGGAGCATCAGCCACACACCCGATGGTCAGCAGATTGTTCGGGCAGATGTGGATGGTCGTACCATTCCAGGTGGACCGAGTCTCTTAACGCATTTGCAGCGCAGCCCACAGGGTAGCGCTTCATGGCTGCGTATACGCTATGAGAAGCCTGAATTTTCTGCGGCAGCACAATATGAATTTGAAAACGCAGAAGTCAAGATCATCCGACAGGCATATGAGCAGCTCCGCAGACAGGATCTGCTGGAGATTGCCGCGAATTATGTGATTGACTATCATCCGGTCATCGCTCATGACTATGTATGGCGCGGCTACCCCGCGACGGCGGAAGGACAGCCCTGGTCGATCCCGGTCTTCAGCCCGGATCTATGGGCCCCTGGGGATGAAGTTCTCTCTGGCAGAGCGCTGCGCTTCACGGTGACTCCCTTGGCAGCAGAAACTTGCCGGGTTCCCGCCGGGGTTTATCATGATGCATTGAGCTTCCAGGTCGTCATGAGCGATGGTGTCATGGCGATGGCGTGGTACGATGATTCAGGAGTACCTATTCGCTGGTACTACCCGGATAAAGGCTACGACTTTGTTCTTGTAAAACACGAGCGAACTGCTCATCAGTGAGTTCAGGTAATGCCCAACTTTCAATCACACGCCTCTCAATTGAGCAAACGCGTCGCCGAGCTGGAAGCAGAGCTTGGGGCCATCTGTGGAGATTACATCGAGTTGGTCACAGAAATGGCTCCGTTCCTAACCCGCTTCCGGGACGAGGTGATGCGTTACCATAATGCGCTGGCTCTCGCGCAGCGGGAACTAGCAGATATGCGCGCTTATCTGGGGGATGCTCAGGCTCTCGATAAAGGGTCGCCAGAGTCGCCACTCGACGAACTGCTGGCAAGAGAAGAGTTGACTGTACAAGAGCAGTTCGATCGCGTATGGGGTGACGGAAACAAGAATGCATCGCAGACCGTCGGAGACTCTGCCAGCACACCTCTCTCTCGCGAAGTCAAGGACCTCTTCGCTCAGGCAGCAGCCCGCCTTCACCCGGATTTTGCGCAAACGGAGGAGGAGCGCAAACGGAATCTGACCCTGTTTAATCGGGTTGGAAACGCCTACTTGAATCGGGATCAGAGAACATTGCAATCGGTAGTAGATGCGCTTACGCCACAAACTAATCTGCCAGCGGTCATAGATCACCAGGTCATCCAAAAGTTGGAAGACCGAATCTTTCACCTGGAAACGGTAACGCAGAATGTGTCGGGGCAATACTATGACTATCGCTATGGCGACGTAGCCCGTGTTCGTCGGTACGCTCGTCAGGCCGAAGCAGAGGGACGTGATCTGCTGGCAACCCTGAGCGAGAATATTCAACGAACCTTGCGTAGAACACTGGAAGAACTCAAGGAAACGAAGAAAATGCTGGATCAGCAATAGTGGGGAATTCCCCCACGGGAGGCTTTGTGATGAGGCTGTACTCGGCAGCGACATCCGGCTTGATTTCGATTATTCGCATAAAGAGTATCCCTCTCATACACCGTTGAGTCTGGAACGGCATATCGAGAGGGCGGATGCGTATGCACCGCCCTTTTTGTTAGTCACTTCAGTGAGTTGAGGGCCAAAGCCCGAAACAGAAAACCACCCGCTATGCGGGTGGAAGGCAGAAACTTATAGGGGAAAAAATCACTCCCTGTAAAATGGCTGGAGTT
>JAHEME010000556.1 GCA_024643825.1 Chloroflexota bacterium
CCCCCTCTACCGAGGAAGTCTCTGGTCTAGCCTGCGAAGCTGGTCGAGAAGAGGCCAGGGGTGCAGGAAAATATCGGTACATAAGCTGAGTCTAAATCCTGGGAAAGTAAATCCGAGTCGATCAGGAAGGTGAGCATGGCTGCTCAGGTAATTACAGTTACATCAGGTAAGGGTGGGGTTGGGAAGACGACGGCGACGGCAAACCTTGCGGTGGCATTGGCCTCGCAAGGGAACAAAGTTTGTTGTATCGATGCCGACATTGGTTTGCGTAATCTTGATATTGTGCTGGGCCTGGAAAACCGCATAGTCTACGATCTCGTCGATGTTGTCGAGGGACGGGCGAAGCTGCGTCAGGCTATGATCAAGGACAAGCGGTTGGAGGAGTTGTATCTAATACCTGCCGCCCAAACGCGTGATAAGACCGCTGTCAGCCCCAGTGATATGGTACGCATCTGCGACGAACTTCGCACGATGGTCGATTACGTCATCATCGACTCCCCCGCCGGAATCGAACGCGGCTTCCGCAATGCGCTGGCTCCAGCAGATATGGTCGTGATCGTCACCAACCCGGAGGTCTCCTCCGTGCGTGATGCCGACCGCATTATTGGTCTGATCGAGGCGGAGGACAAAGGGCCTGGCAATCTGATTATCAACCGCGTCAAGCCGGAGATGGTCAAACGCGGCGACATGCTCAGTCCCGAAGATGTGATTGACATTCTTGCCATTAAGTTGATCGGTCTGGTTCCTGAAGACGAAACGATCCTCGTTTCGACCAATCGTGGGATGCCCGCTGCCCTGAAGCCTGAAGATTCCCGCGCAGGCGTAGCCTTCCAGAACATCGCCAAGCGTATCATGAGTCAGCAAGTTCCTTTCATGGATATGGAAGAGAATAAGTCCTGGACTCAGCGCCTTCTGAAAGCATTTGGCATCGGCGGCGATAGCGGCAAAGACGATAAGACGACGAAACTGGAGCCAGATCGTCCGACTGCTGCGAAACCAGCCCCAGTGTCAGCTCCACCAGTGGCGGCACCGGTTGCGCCGCAGGCCGCGCCCACTGTAGCTTCACCCGCGCCCCCGCCAGCCACTCCGGCTCCGGCAGTCATGCCGCCTGCCTCAGTACCAGCGCCTGCTGTTCCAGCGGTTTCGGCAGCGGTGACATCGACTACCCCTGCGACGAAGAAGACAGCACCGCTATCTGCACCCCCGATCTCACCGCCTGCAGAGGCTTCACCGCCGACTCCTCAACCTGCTGTTGCGCCAACGACGGCTGTTTCCGCATCGACAGCCCGGCCTGCGGCCCCACCACCTCCTGCGCCGGTGACGCCTCCTCCCGCAGCCGCGCCGGCTCCGGACGGAGCGAAATCTGAGGTTAAGAAGCCGTCGGACGAGAAAGACTCGGCGGAGAAGCCCGCCAGCAAAACCAGCAAGGTTGCCAGCAGCGCCAATTCGCAGCCCGGCTCCTGAGCGACAGCCAGAGACCCAGGAGAATCCCTATGAGCTTCATTGATAAGATTTTCAGCGGGCGCAAGCCAACCTCCAGCCAGACAGCCAAAGAGCGTTTACGATTGGTGCTGGTGCATGACCGCAGCAACCTCTCACCGGATCAGGTTGCTGCAATGCGCGATGAGATTCTGGAAGTGATCTCACGCTACGTCGATTTTGATCGTGACAACGTGCAGATCAATCTTGCCAGCGAGGATCGCGAGAGCATCCTGTATGCGGAGATCCCCATCATGCCCGCGTCGGAGCGCCGCCGCCGCGCTGCGTTGTAGTATATTGCTTCTGACTTACTACGCCGGGGGAGGTCGCCCCGGCGTTTTGCTTTCATTTGGATAAACACCAGTGGAGAGAGGGGCGATTTCTCTGCCTACATCCCCTGGTAGCATTTCTTGTCCGGAGGAGCCAATGATCACCTTAGCCGATGTGCAAGCTGCCGCGCAATTAACCTCCCCGTACATCCGTCGCACCCCTCTGATGCTCAACCGCATCCTGGATGCCCTGCTCGGAACCCATGTGTATCTGAAAATGGAGCTGTTCCAGAAAACAGGATCATTTAAGCCCCGTGGGGCATTCAATCAAATCCTGCAACTGGACGAAGAGACGCGCAAGCGGGGGGGCGTTGCCGTCAGCGGGGGGAACTTCGCGCAGGCGGCAGCGTATGCCAGCGCCACGTTGGGAATCGACACGGTGATCTGTATGCCAGCATACACCCCGCAGAATTATATCGACGCCACACGGAGCTATGGCGCACAGGTCGCACTTGCGGCCGACTTCCCTGCGACATTTGCCCTCGCTGCTGAATATGAGGCGCAGGGCAGGACGTTGCTCCACCCGTACGACAATCCCCATATGATCGCCGGGAACGGATCGCTGGGCCTGGAACTCATTGAGGATGTTCCTGAAGTAACCGATGTGGTGATCAGCATTGGCGGCGGCGGACTGATCGCCGGGACGACGGTCGCGCTTAAGGGGTTGAGGCCGGATGTGCGTGTTTGGGGTGTTGAGACCGAAGGTGCAGAAACGATGACAGCCGCGCTCAAGGCTGGGAAATCCGTACCCTACACTCCGACCTCGCTGGCAAAGACACTGGGTGGGCCGTATGCAGCGCAAGATGCATTGGAGATCGTGCAGGAGCACGTCGAAGAGGTGATTGTGGTGAGCGATCAGGCGGCGATCAACGATCAGCGATTTCTATTGGAACGAGCGAAGGTGCTGACAGAGTTGGCAGCATCGTGCACACTGGCGGCGGCGCGGACGCTCACGGATCGGTGGGAGCCGGACGATCAGGTTGTGCTGGTACTGTGTGGCGGAAACGAATCGCTGTCGAACATGATCGGGTATCAGGCGGGGGAATCAAATTGCCGGGGGGCGGCTCATTTGTGAGCCGCCCGATAAACTTCTGTGACTTACTTCGCAGTTAGAGCTTCCAAACGATCTACCATGCTCGACAGGACGGCGAAGGTTTCTTCGACGGGCTGTGGGGTGGTGAGATCAACGCCCGCGTCCTTGAGTACATCCAACGGGTACTTCGCAGCGCCAACCTTCAGGAACTTGTTGAGATAATCGGAGG
>JAHEME010000557.1 GCA_024643825.1 Chloroflexota bacterium
GCATTGGGCAATCCAGATGTAAACCACACTTGACATCATGTGCGATTCAGATTACTATATGTAAACTAAACTATACATCATGTAAGGAGAACCTAACATCATGAGCGAAGAAATGGCCCAGCGAGAGAAACTCGTTTCATGGATCACAGACCCGACATTTGAGGAAAAGAGCATCTTTGCCTCGCTATTCACCACCGCCCTGATCTCTGGGTTCTATGTGCTGAGGCTGTTGCAGTTGTATCGAGGAGGCAGCCCGGAACCCGCACAGATCTATCGTCTATGGATCATCACAATTGTGCTCTCGATCTTCATGACGATATTTGGCTCGATCTTCATGAACATCGTCTTCGCAGTCGTCTACAAAATCCGCACCAACGAAAACGATACCCATATCAGGGACGAGCGAGACAAGCTCATTCACTTGAAGGGGAGTCGGATCTCATACATCGTCATTTCGCTTGGGATGCTGATTTCCATGCTCACGCTGGTTCTGGGGCAGCCGCCGCTGGTGATGTTCAACGGATTGATCGTCTCCGGATTGGTAGCAGACCTCGCGGGCAATCTCACACGGCTCGTCCTCTACCGAAGAGGATTCTAAGATGGGCAACAGTCGCGTTGGAAACAACATTCGGGAACTGCGCTTCTTCCGGGATGAAATGACTCAGCAGCAGCTTGCCGAAAAAGTCGGGGTGACGCGCCAGACCATCATCGCGATGGAGAAGGGGCAGTACTCGCCTTCGCTGGAACTGGCGTTTCGCATCGCGCGCGTCTTCGGTGTTGGGCTGGAAGAGGTGTTCTTCTACGACGCGGAAGACGATTCAGACTAAGCGAATTCTTTAGGAGATATTCACGTGACAACATCGACCATGAAAACATCGGCATCCGTGCAGGCGTCGGCAAGGATTGCGGGCGGCCTGTACCTGCTCAACATCATCGGAGGCTTCTTTGCCATAGGCTATGTCTCTGCCGTACTGGTGGTAGGCGGCGACCCGGCAGCCACGATGCACAACATCCAGGCGAATGAGCTGCTGTATCGGATGGGCCTCGTGGCACACCTCCTCATACTCGTGACTAACCCATTCCTGGCGTTGATCTTCTATGACCTGTTCAAAGTGGTGAATCGAAGGCTGGCGCTGCTGGTGGTGTTCTTTGCCCTTGTGGGGACCTCTGTGGAAGCTGCCACTCTGCTCAACGATTTCACACCTCTGCTCTTCTTGCGCGGCGGGTACTACGCAAGCGTCTTTACCGCGGAACAGTTGCAGGCTTTGGCGTACATGCCCCTCAGTTTGCAGACTTTCAGCTACAACATCTTTGTCGTATTCTTCGGGTGCTACGGCCTCCTGATCGGGTACTTGATCTTCCGGGCAACCTTCCTGCCGCGCGCAGTGGGTGTGCTGATGGCAATCGGGGGCCTGAGCTACCTCATCAACAGCTTTGCCACCTTCCTTGCCCCTGAGTTCGCCTCCCATCTGTTTCCATATATCCAGCTTCCCTCGCTGCTTGGGGAGGGATCGCTGTGTCTGTGGCTGTTGATCAGGGGCGTCAACGTTGAATGGTGGCAGGAACGCGCCCTGGCATCGGTGCAGAGCGCTAGGGTGAATCCATGAAAGCCATCATCTGCACCCGTGACGGGAAAAAGCTTTTGACTCATCACTATTTTCAGAGGAGATACAAATGAATACCTATCGAAAGACTGCTGTTACTGTAGGCGCTCTCTACATACTCGGTACCGTGTTTGGGATTTTGGCCGCCGTCATTGCCGGGGGTCTGACACCCGGTGACCTCGCCACCATCGCCACCATCCAGCCGAAGTTTACCCTGGCTACCCTGTTCATTGTCATGATGGGGCTTTCGCTGTCCTCGATGGCGATCTTCCTGTACCCGGTCTTCAAGAAGCACAACGAAGCCCTGGCGATGGGCATGCTTATTTTCCGGGCGCCGGTGGAAGTCGTCGGGTATACGCTGGCGGCCATCTCCTGGCTAATCCTCAGCGCGCTCAGCGATCTTTTTGTTGCCACGGGGGCTAATACGGCTCAACTGCAAGCCATTGCCGATGTCGTTGTTGAAGTTAATGACAAGTTCGGCAACATCTTCGCCATCTTCTTCATCACCGGGGCCACGTTCCTGTACGTCATCTTCTATCGCACCAGACTGATCCCTCGCTGGTTGTCTCTCTGGGGCCTGATCGGCGCGGTTCCCTATCTGGCTGTCGCCATCCTGAGCTTCTTCCACGTCGAAAGCAGCGCTCTGGAATTCTTACAGGCTCCGCTGGCCATCCAGGAGATTGTGATGGGACTCTGGCTGGTCATCGCGGGCTTTAACGCGGATGCCGTCCAGGAGTTGGATGGAGCGAATAAAGCTCGTTAGCCTCATCAGGCAGTTTCCCTGCACCCTGTTGGCAGGTTGCTGGGCTTGCGCTTTTGGCGGAAGTGCCGTTCCTCTTCTGGCTGTTGATCAAGGGTATCAACGTCGAACGGTGGAAAAGTCGTGCGCTGACATCTGCCTCGTAGAACTCATCTAAACCTGAAGAGAGAAAATGCATGAAAGCAATTCGGTTCATACACTACGGATCACCAGATGTTCTTCAACTTATGGAAGTAGACACACCTGTACCTACCGAGACTCAAGTCCTGGTGCGAGTACATGCCGCATCCGTCAATCCGGTTGATACATTTACCGTGAGCAAACCGCTTCTGTTCCGTTTCATGGGTGGTGGTTTGCTCAAACCGAACGACCCGAAAGTCGGCGCAGACATCGCCGGGACGGTGGAAGCGGTCGGCAGCAGCGTCACCGAGTGCAAACCGGGGGACGAAGTATTCGGGGTCTGTGTGGGCGGTTTCGCCGAATACGCTGTAGCGCGTGAAACCAAAGTTACCCTCAAGCCTGCGAACATCACGTTCGAGCAGGCCGCCGCTGTCCCGGTAGCAGGGTTCACGGCGCTGCAAGGGCTGCGCGATGCCGGGCAGATTCAGGCGGGGCAGAAGGTGCTGATCCAGGGAGCGGGAGGCGGTGTAGGCACGTTCGCGGTGCAGATCGCCAAAGCGTTCGGGGCGGAGGTGACTGCCGTA
>JAHEME010000558.1 GCA_024643825.1 Chloroflexota bacterium
TGAGATCGGCCTTGAGCTAGTATTCAATACGCTCAACAGTCTGACATTGATCAGTTTCCCGGATGCGAATTACGGCGTCGATGCCTGGGTAGAGCGTGCCGCAGCAACGTTGAGTGAGGAGCAAGCGCAGCGTTCGCGAGTGTTGATCGGCGGGCTGTATGGGCTGCTCACGGTCTTTGCAGAGCGTGGCTGGAATGATTTCCCGGCCTATCTTGAAGGGCTGGCAGCACAGGAGCCTATCATCCTGCGCGATGAACTCATGGCACAATCTTATGAGCGAGTTGCCATGACGCCAAGAGTCAGGCGCGCCGGGATCGTTATGCCGCCCGTCGAAGACCTGCTCCGTGATCGCGAGCGCTATCTGGCATTTGTCACCGAAGTCGCCGAGATGGAAGGTCACGAGAAGTTTCTGGTCTCGGAGCTAAACGAAGAAGCTCATCGACTGCTCAACCATCCGGCTGAAATGCAATCTCTGATGGTCGATCATCTGAGTGAGATGTGGGATCAGGTTCTGTCGCCGGAATGGGAACGGACACTGCCCTTACTGACTGAGTCGGTGGAAGCGTTCCGGCAGCTTGATTTTCACGAGATCACCCCGTACGAAGCAATCCGCGCCATCACCAGCCGGGATATGCGCGGGATGCTCGATGACGAATTGGTGGGAGTGGAGCACATCATCTTCGCACCCTCGCCCCATGTGGGGCCGTACATCTCACCCTATTCTGCGGAAAAGATGATCCGCATTCTGTTCCCGGTTCGGATGCCGGAGGGTGTGCGCCCCCGCGCCCCGGAGATCACACGCTCAGAACTCCTGGTGCGGCTGAGTGCGCTGGCAGATGATTCGCGGCTGCGCATCCTCGAACTGTTGACACAGCATGATGAACTGTGCGCGCAGGATGTGATCATCATGCTCGATCTAAGCCAGTCGGCGGCCTCGCGCCATCTGCGGCAGTTGACGGCGACCGGATACCTGATCGAACGGCGCATCGAGGGCAGCAAGTGCTATCGCCGAAACCCGGAGCGCATCGAGGAGATTCTGCGGTCAGTCTCAAATTACCTGCTGGGGCGGTGATGACCAAACCCTCTCACCCAACCTATGAAGAACACTTCGCGACGTGGGCCAGCCGCCGCCCTGATGTACAGGCGGTGGTCGTCGTTGGCTCGCGCGCGCTCCGATCACCTGGCGGATCGCTGGTCGGACCTCGATCTGGTCGCGTTCGTCGATGACCCGGACGTGTACACAGAATCTGGCGAGTGGCTGGGGGAATTCGGCCCGGTGATCCTCATAGTGAGCGAGATTCACTCGAATGGCAACCCGGAATGGATCGGAGTCTACGCGGGCGGCGCGAAGCTGGATGTGTTGTTCGCGCCTGCGGGTGATTCGCGTGAGGTGGCGGCGCTGATCGCTGGCCCGATGTACCGTGAGGTGTACTCACGCGGGGTGCGCGTGCTGCTGGATCGGGCTGATCCGGGGATGGTGGGGTGTACGCTCGCAGCCGATCCTCCCCTCGTATCGATCCCCACACAGGAAGAACTTCACCACCTGCTGCACGAACTCTGGATCAATGCACTGCGGGTTGCCAAGTTCACCCGGCGCGGCGATGTGTGGCGTGCGTCGCAGGGAATCGTGCCTGCGCTGCGGGAGCGATTGCTGACTCTGGCGGAGTGGCACGCGCGCGCCATTCACGGCCCGGAACATGATATCTGGTACGAGGGTCGGCATCTGGCAGAATGGGCCGACCCGCGTTTCCTCGCGGCGCTGCCTGATCTGTTTCCTTCGTGGGATGCGGCGAGTCTCGATCACTGCCTGACCACGATCCTCGACTGCGCCCGTTGGCTGGGGCTGGAAATCGCCGAGGCGTACGGCTTCGTACAACCACCCGATCAACCAGAGATCGACCGCTTGCTATCCGGTTCATAGAATTCCACTACCTGTTGTGCGAAGTCGATCAGGCTGCGGCGCAGCGCCTGAGGCTCCAACACTTCGACTGCTCGACCAAACCCTAACAGGTCCGTCCGCGCCTGCTCGATGGTCTCGAAGGGCAGGGTCAGGATGATCCAACTTGCCCCATCCAGCTGGGCTTCTTCGACCGCCTGCCGGATCGCGCTGCCAAAGTGAAGGAGCAGATGCGGGATCAGTTCCGGGGCGACCCGTGCCGTGACCAGAACTGTCGGGCGATTGCGCTCATAAGTGGCGCACCAGTCACTCCAGAAGGCGGCAAGATCAAAGTCTGCTGCTCGCTCGAAGCAGTCTGTCATCAGGTGTACATCCACCACTTCTGCAAGCGTCACTGCCCGGATCGTATCCTTCCGCGCATATACCAGATACCATTCTCCGGCTTTCGAGACCAGCCCATAGGGAGCGATCTGCCAGGTACTGTGTGCGCCAAAGGGCAGCCGGATGGTGACCGTGATCATGAGGTCTTCCCACACAGCCTGCTGAAGAATGCTCAGGTGCGGCACCGGTTCGCTGGCCTGGAACCACTCGCCCCAATCCAGGTGAATGCGCTGCCTGATCCGCGCTTCGCTCTGGCGGAAGGTGTCGGGCAGCGCCACCGTAAGTTTAAGGAGTGCCCGCTTCAACCCGTCGCTCATCCCCAGATCGGCCAGCGCAGCCGGGATGGTGAGCAGGAACAGGGCGCGCGCCTCCTCTTCGGTGAGTCCGGTCAGCGTAGTGCGGTAGCCATCGAGCAGTGCGCAGCCGCCGCCCGGCCCCCGCTCGGCATAGATCGGAACCCCGGCCATACTCAATGCCTCGACATCCCGGTAGATCGTCCGCTCCGAGACTTCCAGTTCGCCGGCAAGATCGCGGGCTGTCATCCTTCCCCGTGATTGCAGCATCATCAATATTGACAGCAGCCTGTCTGCTCGCATCGCGCCCTCGTTTCTCTCTCCATTCTACTCTGAATTCCTGACACAGGATGTCAGGTAGCGTGCCGTATGCTGACTGTGTAACGGAAAACCATCCCTCAAGTCAGAAAGGAATCCCACGATGAGCGACCTAGAAGTACGTATTGTCCGCCTTGACCCGATGCACGTCGCCTGCGCGTCAGGCTTCGGACCG
>JAHEME010000559.1 GCA_024643825.1 Chloroflexota bacterium
CTTTGCATAACGCGTGGCCGCCACGGTGTCTTCCGTTGCGCCGGAGAAGGAAGCGATGAATGTCCAGGTTCCCGCAGCAAGACGCTTCGGGCTGCGTGTCACCAGGTCGTTGCTGGTGAAGCAGTCGGACGTAAGGTCTGTGTACTTATCCAGCAGATACTTGCCGGAGTACAGGTTCAGCCATGAATTGCCGCTCCCAACCCAGTAAATGTGGCTGACCGAACGATCAACCGCTTCTTTTGCCAGATCGCGAATGCTGCTGCCTTGCTCCTTGAGGAAGCGTTCTAAGTCAGTGCCCAGATTTGGGGCTGTGAATAGGATGCTCTGTCGAGCTTTATCTACAAGGTTGTCGAGGTCCATCGATAGTCTCCCTGGTGAATCGCCTACTCACTGTGATCACTTGTGTTTGAAATCTGTGCCTGTGCTCCACAGGATTGGCGAATGATAAATTCTGTGTTTAGTCGAATCTGCTGCGGCGGACCACTCTCCTCTGCGATTCTCGCGAGGAGACGTTGGGCCGCTATTCTTCCCATTTCCCGCACTGGCTGGGCCACAACGGTTAGCTGTGGCGGATATAAGGAGTTCCAGTCCAGATCGTCAAATCCCACAAGGGCGATGTCCTCAGGGATTCTCAAGCCAGCTTCTTGAATTGCATGAATTGCCCCAATGGTCATGAAGTTATTTGCGGTAAACAGGGCATCTGGAGGATTGTTCTGGCGGACCAACTCAGAGGCAATTGCGTACGCAGACTGGTGAGTAAACTGGCAGGATCGCACAAGATGATCATCGACCTCCAGGCCAGAATCACGAATGGCTTTACGGTATCCTTCCAGGCGTTCCTGATTGGTGCTTATATCCAGATTATCAAGGATCATCCCAATACGTTTGTGCCCAAGACTCGCCAGATGACAGACTGCCTCGTAAGCGCCTTCTTCGTTGTTCACCATTACAACATCTACAGAGCACCCGTTCACAAGCCGATCAGCAAGGACGAGAGGGATGTTCTGATCAACCACGGCTAGCAAGTGAGAAGATTCGGTGCTCGAGGCTGGGACAACTACAAGGCCATCCACTTGCTTATCCTGCAATACCTGAACAATCGCCTGTTCATGATGAATGTCCTCATCCGTATTCGCTAGGATCAATGTATAGCCATGTTCCCAGCTAACTTTCTCAACCCCGCGTGCCAGTTGAGCAAAAAATGGGTTTGTGATATCTGTGACAACCATACCAATGGTGCGCGTAGACTTGGTCACCATACTCCGTGCGACCACATTGGGGCGGTAATTGAGTTCCTGAACAGCCGCCAGCACCCGCTGGCGGGTTTCCTCGCTGACGTATCCATAATTGCCCACCACGCGTGACGCGGTAGCTGCCGATACGCCTGCTCGTTTGGCAACATCTTTGAGGGTGACGCTCATGACCTGAATTGATCCCCTTCGCGAGAATCCAATGTACGATGTGATAGCGTTCTCACAAAGACTCTACTACGAACGGCATTTCTGGTCAAGATGCCCGGAGGCACGTTGAGGGAATTTACCCGGATTTACGCTTGGGTCCATGCCGTTCACCCTCTTGACAATTCCCCAGAATCCTGTACACTGGTTGTGAGAGCGTTCTCACACAATTTGCGCTTTTGCACACTTTGGTGTGCGTCCGCAATGTGCTCTCACCGCGTTGGCAATCAGAAAGGCAAGGAGGGAGAAGTGCTAGCAATGAAAGCCATTCAAAGAACGATTTTGTTTGTTCTTCTATTGGCGGCATTACTGAGCGCCTGTGGTGGAACCACCCCCACAGCCCCCAGTGAGCAGCCAGGAGAAGCCTCAGCAGCAACCACCGAGGCCACTGCAGAGCCTTCAGGGTCGGATGGCGCAGCGCCTTCCGACGCAGTGTTGAAAATTGGCTGGTCATCCGAAATGGATACCGCCAACCCACTCACCACCTACAGCACAGAGGGTGGCGAGGTTCAGAGCCTGATCTACGATAAGCTGCTTGGCTTTGATCTCAATCTACAGCCCGAACCGGAGTTAGCCGAGTCGTTTGACTATTCCAACGAAGGCAAGACGATTACCTTCCATCTCCGCACGAATGCAAAATGGCATGATGGCGAAGCCGTGACTGCGGACGACGTTGTTTTTACCTACAGTCTGATCCACGACAACGAACTGGGATCAGCGGCCAAGTGGTTGACTAATATGGAGTCCATCACCGCCGATGACGAGCATACCGTTTCCATCACGTTCGCCAAGCCCCAGGCATTCAACCCGGCGCTGGCGCTTTTCATTCTGCCAGAACACATCTGGGCTGGAATGACGGTAGATGACATCGAAACCTTCGGCAACGATCAGCCCGTCGGCTCCGGCCCGTACAAGTTCGTAAGCTGGGAGCAGGGATCGACCATCACGCTGGAACGCAACCCCGACTTCTGGGGCGATACTCCGCCCGCCAGCCAGATTGTCTTCGTGCTGTACAGCAACGAGGATGTCATGGCCCAGGCGCTTAAGAGTGGGGATATTGATTTCATCACCGAAGTTCCTCCCACCATCTTCGATGGCCTGACCGATACAGAAAACGTGAGAGCCGTTTCGCTCCCGTCCTTCTCATTCCATCACATCGGCATCAACGTCTCGGAGGATGCGAATTCCCTGGGTAATCCGCTGCTGCTGGATAAGACCGTGCGCCAGGCATTGAATTACGCCATCAACCGCGATCAGCTCGTGGAAGTGGTGCTGGCGGGGCACGGCAGGCCAGGCGGTTCGGTTATCCCGATTGGCATTACCGAGTGGTATCTGGAAATTCCCGCCGATAAAGTCATGAATAACAATGCCGCCAAAGCCAATGAAGTTCTGGATGCGGCTGGCTATACCGATACCGATGGCGATACTGTTCGCGAAGATGCAGATGGCAATCCGCTGGAGTTCCGCCTCATCGTGATCGAATCCACCTCCGTCGATGTACGAGCCGCGCAGCTTTTCCAGGCGTCGGCTGCCGAAGTGGGCATCAAGCTTGACGTGCAGACGATGGACGAGAACACCCTCGGCGACATCGTATACAACACCGAC
>JAHEME010000560.1 GCA_024643825.1 Chloroflexota bacterium
AGAGTGTACCTGATCAACCATGAGGACTGCGGCGCGTATGGCAGCGAAGGTACGCCCGAACGCCATCGGCACGATCTGCTGGCGGCGCGGGACGCTGTGCTCGCCCAGTTTCCTGATCTAGAGGTACGCCTATATTACGCCAAGCTGCCCGATGAGGAAGTGGGGACTCTCGACGGCCATATAAAGGAACTCACGAACGAGGCCCCGTAGCCTGCAAGGACGGCAATCGGGACGGTGATGGGGGTGCGCATCCGGGTATCCATCGCGGAGGTCTGCGAGATCAACGTCAGCCCGGTGAAGTACAGGATCGGAACTACGGTGAGCAGCAGCAGTTCCCAGTGTTTGGCTCGGAAGGCGCGCCATGCGCCGACGAGCATCGAGCCATACAGCATGGCGTGATAGATCAGTTCGATGGGGCGGAACCACGAGGGAAGCGGCGCGGTGAGGGCAAACATGCGAACCACCCCGATGGGCGTCCCCAGTACGGCCCCCCACCAGTAGCGCACCAGAGTACGCCGGATGATCTGGCCCATCGCGGCATAGCGAACGGGGTCGGGTGTCGCCATGAACTCCCACATCAGGTCGGGGTTGAGACTGGCACTGCCGGCACGCGGGTCGCCCGCCACCTCGAAAATCTCACGCACGTAGCGTATCTGAAGCTCATCGGGGGATACGCCCGTCACCAGATGCTCCGCTGAGAGGCTGCGAAAGAACAGCAGCGTGAAGTTGGTGAACAACGAATAGGTGAACGTGCCCGTATACTGGAGATTGCGGTAGGACCATCCCAGATACACGGTGAGACCGACGATGGCAAGCGCCGCAACGGGCCGCCACCAGCGGCGTATCAGCGGGATCAGGATCACGGGGGCCGCCAGCCACAGGAAGATGGCGGTCGGGCGGGTGAACATCGCCAGCGCCATCCACAACGCCGTCAGACCGAGATCGACGGGATGCCGATCCTGTACGTAGCGGGTCAGGTTCAACAGGAGGGCGGCGACCAGCAGATTGAACAGCGGTTCGGCGAGGAGCGTGGTATCGATCCACACGTCGGCGGGGTCGATGATGAGGATCACGCCCACCAGCATGGCCCAGCGGTGCGGCTGCGGGATCGGGGTGCGTTCCAGCAGGCGGGTCGCCAGCGAGTAGCCGATCCCCATCGTCAGCGAACCGAGCGCGGACTGTACGATCAGGGCGGTGGCCGTACTCCCGCCGAGCTTGAAGATCAGGGCCAGCATCAGGGTGAACAGCGGCGGGCGGGCCGCCAGCATCCAGTAATCCATGCGCAGCGTGCCGACGAAGTGACGGGCCATCCCCAGCCAGCCGGGGATGTCGCTGCCGCCGATGGCGGTGAAGGGAATCGTTCGGTCAGAGAAATCCCCGCCGAGGCGAGAGGCCAGCACCGCGAAGCGGATGGCGAATGCGAGGGCCATGAAGCCGATCAGCGTGAGCCAGAATTCGCGGCGGCGCTCCGGGGGAACGGATGTCGATGCGGTGAGTTGTTTCACGATATTATGCCTGGAGACTCTTCCACAGGGCGATGCGGTTGCCGGACGGATCGCGGAAGACGGCGAATTCACCCATCCCGGCGAGCGTGGTCTTGCCCGTGATCTTCTTCGCGCCGAGGCTCTCCGCCTGCTTGAGGTCGGCGTCTACGTCTTCGCTGCTCACGTAGATGGTAAGTTCGTCGGCCTTGATGCGCGCGTCGATGGTGGGGAAGCTGCCGCCGACTGTGCCGCTCTCGTAGATCAGGGCATTGGTGGGCGCTCCCGGAGAATCAATGCGCCAACTGAACAGGTCACGGTAGAACTTGGCGAGTTCTTCGCGATTATGGGCGGGGATGTCGATGCGGGCTATCGGGCGAGGAGGCATGAGCTAGGCTCCTACCAACTGAAGCAGTCCGATGCGGTTGCCTGCCGGGTCTGCGAAGATGCCCAACCACCCCACACCGGGGATCGGGGTGCGGGGGACGATCACATCCGCGCCCAGCTTTTCCGCCCGATCCAGGTCGGCGGTTACATCCTGACTGGCGACGTAGATCAGCGGGTGGCCGGGTTCGGTGAGCGGGTCGGTCACCGGGTTGAGCGCCGCGCTGATCTCCCCGGTATCGACGAGGCCGTAGGCTCCATCGGGGGGAAACTGCCAGTCGAACAGGGTGTGGTAGAACTGGCCGGATTCGGCGGCATCGCTGACAGGTAGTTCGACGTGAATGATCCCATATTTCTTCACTCGGCAGAGGTCTCCTTAACGGCATCCGTTAGGGTGCGGGATGCAGACTCCACTTTAGCGAAGATCGGCGTTGGGATCAACTGGTGGATAGGGTCGCGCGGGCCAAAGGCCCTTGCTTACAGCAGATTTTCCTTCGGAAAACTGCACAATAGCGGATAGCTGATGGCGGATGGCGTCGCGCGGGGCAAAGTCCCTTGCTTACGGCAAGTGGCGGATGGCAAAGGCGAACAGCACAGGCAAAGACTTTCACCACGGAGAACCGGAGGGGAACGGAGAAAAACTGATGAAATCTCCGTTCCCCTCCGTGTATTCTCCGTCTCTCCGCGGTTCAATCGCTGTTTTATCCCTCTACTTGATCCACCCCCATTAGCCCTCGCGCTGGCATCGAAGCTCGCTGCGACGCCGCGCCTTGCCTTCGCCGAGGTATGGTAAACTGGACCTTTGTTGGAGTGGAATTCTCTTCATGCCCACTTGAACCAGCCGTGCGCGTTTTCAGGTAGTATGGATATTCGTACACACCACGCAGGAGGACCTATGGCTGCTATCATACTCAACGTCAACGGGGAGCGTCACGACCTTGACCTCCCGCCAGAGATGCCCCTGCTGTGGGCGCTCCGCGATGTCATCGGCCTCACGGGGACGAAGTACAGCTGCGGCATGGGGCTGTGCGGATCGTGCACCGTGCACGTCGATGGCAGCGCGACGCGTTCCTGCCTCACGCCCATTGGCGCAGTCGCCAACGCGCAGATCGTCACCATAGAGGGCCTCTCCCCGGATGGTTCGCATCCGGTTCAGCAGGCGTGGATCGAGCACAGCGTCTCGCAGTGCGGCTAC
>JAHEME010000561.1 GCA_024643825.1 Chloroflexota bacterium
TGAGGTATATTGGTACTGAATTAACGCTGTTGAACACGGGAAACCACTCGGAGTAACGGACTGGGGCGCGCCGCGATTGAAGACGGCTGGGTGCAGTATAATCAGTAGTTAGGGTGCACACAAATATGCTGAAAAACCCTAAGCGATCTAAACGACATCATTTTATTTCCCAATTTTGCTTAGCAGGATTCACTTCTGATGGAACTCAAGATGGCGATATATACTGTTTTGATCTTCATAAGAAATTCTTCCGCCTTACGAAGACAAGAGATATCGCATTTGAAAATCATTTCAATGACATAGACGCAGAAGGTATTCCTACTGATGGATTGGAGTTGAAGCTGTCTGATTTTGAAGATGTGGTCTCACCAGCATTTGCTGAATTTAGAAAAACCAAAAGTTTACCTCAGGGCATCGAATTAGATAAAATACTCAACTTCATCGCTCTTGTGCTCGTTAGAAATCCGGTTGTTAGACGTGCAATCGATGAAGCAAGGACACAAGCCTATTTTGAATATTTACGGAATCAATTATCTTCGAAAGAGTCTTGGGAAAAATTCAAAGAAAAGACGCAGTCCTCTGGTATGACAATTTTAGCTGATTTTTCGTACGAAGATGCGGTAGAAAAGTTGCTCCCTCGCACTGTTGAACTGCAAGGCGAACCAATGTCTTTCCACAAGGTCGAGTTTAACACAGCAGACGAAGTTCTTCCACTCCTTGCTCTTCGCTCATGGGAAGTGGTGTTAGCTCAGCCTGATCAACTTTTCATTACGTCTGATCAACCTGTAAGTAAGATTTGGACTGCGCCTTGGCCCCCTCCACTTAATGCACATGGGCTAAAATCTCTCCACTCAGCTTTGCTCTTTCCTGTAAGCACGGATATTCTTTTGCTTGGCACATTTGCAGAAGATAAATATAGTTGCAATCCTGCTCTCAGAAATCCACCAATGATAAATAATCTAATAATGACTCAGTGCGATAGATTTGTCTATTCATCAATACCATCTTTTGTAATTCTGAATGAGAAACAACAAGTATATTCATCGGACAAATATTTTTCTAAGTATGCGCCCTGACCCGCCGCTCAAGCTGACGGAAATAGCGTGGTACGTTAAGCATGGCTTGCATAGGTTCAGTAAGGACTTGAAAGCGCAGTGAATCAACTTGTTTCGTGTGGCACATTTTGAAAGTTATCGTTGGCGCAGCTTGGCGGCCATCCGTTAGGGTGCGCACATTTCTACCTCAAATGCGCTTTTGTCTTACAAAATAGGATAGTTCAAGATGTCTCTGGAAAAATACTTATTCGTGGTAGGCCTGACGTTTGACATTGTGGGCGCGTTCTATCTTGCACAAAGTTTCATCACGAAAGACCTAGATGAGCTAATCTACGAGGGCACGTCAGGATATGGACATCCGCCTAACGTTCGCTACATAAAGAGTGTTCTACTCCAGAAGGCTGAGGCCCAAATCGGATTCTTTCTCCTCCTATTCGGTTTTAGTCTTCAATCATCCGACTATCTCCTTACTTACGTAGTTTCACCAATAATCATACCCTTCACGTGGATCATGGTTATCTCCGTGGTCTTGGTTCTAAGCCTCTTAGTCATTTGTCGCTTCATACGTGAACTCCTGTTCGCCAGATACGCGAGAAAGATGTCCTTCAAGGTCATCTACAAGAGAAACAATGATATAGAACCCGACGACAATTGGATTCTGTTCGTAGCGAAGATTTTGCTTCCACAATTGAAAAGGCAACCTAACGAAGACGACGAATCATATGTCAAAAGAATCTTGAGTGAGTTAAAGGCATAATCTAAACACTCATAACAAGCTTAAGCGAAGTGCGCACCCTAACCAGTCGCCCCCTTTTACGCTTTTTGTGTCCCGCCGTTTTGTAGCGGGATTAGCGGGGGCTCCGCTAGGTGGGACGACGCAAATTCAACGACAATAGATCTATGATAAAAACGGTCGGAGTCTATTCTTTAACCCAAGAAGTCAATACAGCTCAAGGATTGAAAGAGTTTTCTGAGGAGGAGTACCTTTTGGCTGAGGGTGCTGGAATGAGACGAGTGCTGGAAGATGAGAAATTCTTCAATGCCATTAATGGACAGTTTGCCGCCAATCCCTGGGATTCCATAATGATTGCATCGACCAAGGGAAAAATCTACAAGATCAGCCTGCAGTTCACTAGCAGAAGCAAGAGACTTGCCAGGAGAGTCTTACGAACAACTTTGGCATTCGTTAACCAGCAGATTGGCAAATACAACGAACATCCATTCCTTTCTGATAAATACGTTTGGGATACGAGAGAAGGAAACATCATCCTGTACAGAATCAGCAGCTTCGAGATTCATTCTGTTAATATTTTCTTCACATCAAGCATAATTCGCGGCCAGATGCAGAAAACAATCGGTGCCACCTAGCCAGTCGCTCAACCTGACGGAAAAAACTTGGGCACAATCAACGTGGCCAAAAATCATCCGCTGAGCGGTTCGTGCAACCTCAACCTTTGGGTCGCCGCAGGTTAGCCCCAAACCGTTAGGCAACACAATCATGATTGTTCTGACCACAAACAATGAGGCTCTATAATGGCTAAACAAACCTTGTCGAAAGCAGAGAAAACGGCTCTCCGGAAAGAACGTGATTTGCAAATACGTATACTTGCAGAATTGAAAATGATAACTGGTTTGCTTGGTGATATTGTTGCTTGTGAAAAGATTTCGGTCGATGAAAAAGAGTTTTATCGTGAACGCTTGAAGTTGAAATTTATAAACGAAGAAATAGCAAAAACGGTTTACAATAAATTGAAAAAGACTCATTCTTAGGTAGGTGTATAAATATCAATATCTCTTTTTGTGTTGCCTAACCAACCGCTCAAGCTGACTGGCCTAAAGGGGCGCAACTGCCAAGGCCAGGTCTCAACACTGCTGGGGGCAGTGTGATCAATGGTTAGAGGGTTAAGCAGACAATGATTGCGAGGCTCACAATACCGCTTCCGTTCAAGCTGACAATTCCTGAGGGTGACCCCTTACCACCTCTTGAAGTGGACGTCGAAGG
>JAHEME010000562.1 GCA_024643825.1 Chloroflexota bacterium
ATCGGGTGCAAACGGCCCACGGTGAATCCGTCTTCGCCGAGGTCGATGATCGAGTGCTCGCGGCTGTGCAGCGCGTTTTCCAGTTTGTATTTCTTATCGAGGGGAACATTCGAGTAGATGCCAGGGATCACATCCTGCAAGATCAGTAGAGCTTCATAGGCGAGGGTTCCACCGGAGAACAGGCCACGCAGATACTTCTGGCTTTCTGCGAAGGGCGGTTGATGGTTCTCTGCATGGGATGAATGATCGTCCGATCCATTCACCAGACTGACGGCAAGCTCGGCGGTTGCATCCAATGATGGCGCGTAATGCAGATTGCCATCCCGCATCTGGGACGGCGTATAGCCGATGAAGTCCACCACGACGGGTTTTCCGCTGGCCTGCGCGCGATCTAATAGCTGGCGGGCTACCTGTGGCGAGGGCGGCTTGCTAATCAGCACGATCACCTCAGTATCCGGGTCACGCGTCAGCAGGTCGAGACTCTGGATCATGGTGACTGCGCCGACTGACTCGGAAAGGTCACGCCCGCCCGTGCCCAGCGCGTGAGTCACGCCACTGCCAAGCTGGTGAATCCGTGCGGTTACCTGCTGCAACCCGGTGCCCGATGCGCCCACAACACCGATTGGCCCACTCCGAACGCGGTTGGCAAATCCCAACCCGATGCCGTTGACAATCGCGGTTCCGCAGTCGGGGCCCATCACGAGCAGTCCCTTGTGTGCGGCTTCCTGCTTCAAGGCGATTTCGTCTTCTAGCGAAACGTTATCACTGTAGAGAAATGCATTCTTGCCCAGCCGGAGCGATTCACGGGCGACGCCAGCGGCATACCGCCCCGGTACGGAGATCAGCACCCATTGGGCATCCGGCAGCATCTCGGCGGCGGCTTCCAGGCTTTGCGGCAGATACTCCTGCTCTGCCACTGTGGATCGCCGCTGTGCAAGGAGCGTGTCTACCTGAGCGAGTGCGGTGCGGGCAGCCTCGGCATGGTCACACTTGACGACGATGATCAGGTCATCTGGTACAGCTTCTTCAACACCAGCCACACGAAGGCCGGTTTGCTCCAACAATTCCTTGTTAGCGGGCGTCCCCATGATCACGCCTGCGTCCAGCACGTCAGGTAGCTTGACCAGTGCCGCTTGAAGCTGCATCAGCACCACGGAGTCGTAGTAGGCTCCCCTTCGGATTTCGATTTCAGTCGATGGCATACGTGAATCCTGACTTTGGCTTGTGTCTGCTCCTGTGCTTGGCTCAGGATTTGGTCAAATAGGGTCTTACTGTATCACAACTGGAACGGCAAGAGAATTCTATCAGCAACCGAGCATCGCATGGATGGGATTTGAGCGTCTATTTTTTGGCGAATCGGTGGCGGAAGGCCAATCGCAGCGTATCGCGGATGGTCTTACCAACATTCATCTTGGTTTCCGTGGGTTTGAGATCGTAATGCAGAATGAAGGGGACTTCGCCAAATTGAACCGACTTCAGCTTACTAAGCTGGAAAAGGATTTCTACCATACAGGCGAAGCCGCGCTCGGTGATGAATTGATCGCCATAGACGGAATAGGCTTGCTGAAGCACGCTCGCACGGTAGGCGCGGAATCCGCACGAATAATCACGCACGCCGCGCACCGGGAATGCCGTCTGGAACAGGATGCTCATCACAAAGCTGTAGATGCGGCGCATGAATGGAACGCCATCTACTCTGGAACCGCGCCGAAAGCGCGAGGCGACCACAACATCTGCTCCCTGTTCCATGCGAGCCAACATCGCCGAGATCGTATCCGGCGGCTGGGTGTTATCCGCATCCAGGGTGATGATGACGTCGTTCTTTCCCGCATCTTGCAGAGCTGAGTGGAATCCGGTCTGGATCGCCTGACTCAATCCCTGATTTTTCTCGTGTTTCACAAGGTGAATCCACGCGTTGGAGATCGCGGCATCGGAAACGACCTGTGTGGTAGAGTCTGCGCTGCCATCGTCGATCACAAACACGCGCAGGTCAGGCAAGGAGCGCGAGCGAACTTCGGCGATTGCCTCCAGTAAAGGTGGCAGGGCATCTTCTTCATTGTAGGCGGGCAGAATCAGGCTGATCACATCGATCTCCGCAGAGGAAAGTACAGGTGCACCGCAGTATAGATCACCGGATAGCAAACGCAAAGAATTGACGCTTCTGGGGGCTTGAATGGGACAAGGGTGCTATTTACCTCAACTCATTCTGTTCGTATACTTTTGTTAGTGTTGGATTGGAAAATGAGTCGAGAGTAGTTACTGGTAGTGGAATGTGGTGTTTTGGAAGACGCAAAGAAGCCGTGTTAGTGGTAGAAGAGGTTCTCGGACTCTGAGGTTGATTTACTGGTAGTCAGATGAGTTTTCTATGATATTTCCGAGAAGAGCAGGTGTCATCCGAGAGACTATGGGGATGCGCGTCGCCAACGATCAAGGATGATCCATGACAGGCCGCCGTTACGTGCTTACGTAAGGCGGCCTGATCATTCATGTCCAAATTTGCATTGCGCCGCAATTGACGCTTGTCCAGGGTCATGTTATACTCAAGCTCAGATTGACTTTCCCATTCTACTTGCAATGAACTGAAGAAGAAGTCTACGCAACTCTTCCGGCGAAGATTGCATTTTTGGGCAAATACTCCATCTCTGGCCTAGCCATCTGGATTTCAACCTAAAGTAGGCGCGCTATTCTCCTCGCCCCATTTATGTGAGAGTTTCAACCCTGTGCCAACAATTGACGTGGTAGCCGCTATCCAAGATGGCAGGATCAACCGCAGCGCCCGTGAGATCATTTGTTGCTCAGTGTTCCTTCCAGCCAGGGCGTAAGGTTCTTAGCGGTTCCGATCATCGCAGATACCAGTACCATCAACCAGTGAAGGCAGCCTCCATCGTATGACCTCAACGCAGTTGTTGGAGCCAGTTCCTCTTGGCAAAAGCTCGCTCTCGATCAGACCCATTGGGGTCGGAACATGGGCGTGGGGAGATCGCGTCTTCTGGAACTATCCTCATGGATACAATGAAGCAGATATTCGTGCGAGTTTTGAAATCAGTAT
>JAHEME010000046.1 GCA_024643825.1 Chloroflexota bacterium
ACATTGCGCGTTTGCTGCTCCGCTTGCCTCAGTTGCTTGATCTCTGGTTCAGTCAGTTGAAATTGTCGTTTTGCCATGCCTCTATTCTATATCAGGTATAGTCGTTTTGGTTTATCCATAAAGTTCCTCGTCTGGGCGTACCGTCTTAAACTTACCTGTAGAAGCTCCGGGAATATTATCAAGCAGAGCGCGTTCAAGATGACGCATTTCGTCGTAGGCAGCATCTCGCTGTTTGGACGCTTCTCGATAGGCATCCATATCTTCCGGGGTAAGGTCTTTCAGACGGCGGCCCTGCAACAACTTCTTGACTTTCTCATCCCATTCTCTGTAGGCTGCCAGAGCAGTCTTATGAGTGAAGAGAAGTTTTTCGGTCTGCTCATCATGGGGTGAAGGCATTTCTTTTTTCACCTGCTTTCTAGGATTCTTGTGATTCAGAAATCCGTGCATCAGGAGGTTCAAACCCCTGAGAATTGTGCACAATGTAAAGAGGGCGGCCCTTGACTTCATTGTAGATTCGTCCGAGGTATTCGCCAATAATCCCCAGTGAAATCAATTGTACACCACCCAGGAATAAGACCATGACCAGCGTAGTGGCCTGACCTTCCAGAGGAACTGTATTTGCAAATGCACGCAAATAGATGACAAGGAGAATGGCAAGCCCACTGAAGAGTGCAATGCCAAACCCCATGTATGTTGCCAGTTGCAAGGGGAAGTAGGAGAACCCGGTAATCCCATCCCAGGCAAAGCGTAGCATCTTCCGAAACGGATACTTGGTTGATCCTGTATGACGCTTGCTTCGCGTATATTCCACACCTGTCTGCCGGAACCCAACCCAGCTTACCATTCCGCGAATAAAGCGTGTATGTTCACGCATGGCATCAACCGCGTTTACCACCTTGCGATCCATCAGCCGGAAGTCCCCAGTATCCACCGGAATTCTCACATCCGTGATGTTGTATAAAATACGATAGAACAGTTTGGCGGTCGCCAGCTTGAACCAGCTTTCGCCCTCTCGTTCCGCGCGGACGGCATAGATCACTTCATAGCCTTCGCGCCATTTGGCAACCAGGTCTGCGATTACCTCCGGGGGGTCTTGCAGATCGGCGTCGATCAGGATGACCGCATCTCCTCCTGCATAGTCCATCCCGGCAGTTACAGCAATCTGATGACCAAAATTCCGTGCGAAGTGAAGAACACGAATGTGCTGTGGGTCTTCTCTATAGAGAGAGTCAATAACTTCAGAAGAACCATCGGTGCTGCCATCGTTCACGAGCACCAATTCCCATGGACTCCCGATATCCTCCATTACCGCATAGATGCGATCATATAGGAGACGAATATTGTTGACTTCGTTGTAGATGGGGGCGATTACCGAAAGAAGATCAGATGCCATAACCAGGATTGCAATTCCAGTTGGAGTCCAATGATTGGTCGTTGCCTACATTGTACACGGTCATTCACCAAAAATCTGTGCCACAGTTTCCTCAACTGCGTGCAGGCTGGCGGGGATTCGATGTGCCTGCGGTACCGATCTCTTGGCGGCAGCTACGTCTTTCAGCCCGCTTCCAGTGATGACTAGGACAACCTGCTCGTCACTTTCGATCATTCCGTCCTGGACAGCCTGAGTCAATCCTGCGTACGTAGCTGCCGCCGCAGGCTCCGCAAAGACCCCCGTAGCACGCGCCAATTGTGGAATAGCAGCGAGAATCGCATCATCGCTGACGGTCATGTAGAACCCATCAGTCTGGCGAATCGCATTCATCGCCTTGACGCGATCCCGGGGCAGCCCTGCCGAAATGCTATCGGCAATCGTATGCGCATTGATACCGGGCATGGTAAGCGGATCAAGATTCTCTTTCCATGCTTTGTACATAGCGGCTGATCCCTCTGCCTGTACACCTACGAGCTTTGGCATCTGGTCGATCCAGCCCAGCCGGAGAAGGTCCAGTAGCCCCTTGTGAATTCCGCTGATGATATTACCATCCCCGACGCTTACCAGAATCCGATCCGGTGCGTGAAACTTTCCATGCTGGCTGGCAAGTTGTTCACAGATTTCGTAGGAGACCGTCTTCTTCCCTTCTGCAGTGTAGGGGTTATAACCTGTGTTGCGACAGTACCAGCCGTACTTGCGGGTTGTCTGTAGGCACAGATCAAACGCATCATCATAGGTTCCATCAACCAGAAATACATGCGAACCATAAACAAGAAGCTGCGCCACCTTTGCTTCGGGAGCAGTGGCGGGAGCAAAAATGACCGTTGGTAGATGCATACTGGCAGCTAGACCTGCCAGCGCAGCCCCCGCATTACCAGTGCTGGCGGTGGTTACCAGTTTTCGCTTCTCTGCGATTGCACGTGCCACTACCAGTGCGCTGGCCCGATCCTTGAGGGAGCCTGTTGGGTTTCGCCCATCATCCTTGATCCACACTTCACGCAGGCCCAGTTGTTTTGCAAGGAGTTCTGACGGGTAGAGCGGTGTGTCTCCGACATGCAGCGGGGAAACCTCGTCCGTTTGCCCAATCGGAAGCAGCGCACTGTATCGCCACATTCCTTGCTTTGCTCGCCCCGTCTGATCTCGCTCCCAGTTGTGGGCAATCTGTTCATAATCATAAAGCACATCTAGATTGCCATTGTCACCATGTTTGGGGCAGACGTATTCAACCTCGTGTTGCGAATATGTTTCCCCGCAAACAGTACACTGCAAGCCTATGATATGGTTCATGGGATACCTTCAGTCCTCCAGGAAAGCCTGTCCAAGTCCTTCTGGTGGGGCTACCCGCAGCATGCGAGAGAGAGGGCCTTGCAGTGCCTCAGGTGCAATACTGACCAGCCGCTTGCTGATGTCACTCCCAACCATCAAGAGCACACCCATCATGAGCAGCCATTGAAGCGCATTGAAGAGAACAACCGGAACTTGAGGGAAGCTCTGTTGCAGCACAGTAGCAATGTATTTCGTCAGCCCAAACAGCAAGGCCCCTGCCGCGCCGCGAACCGGATGCCAGCCTCCAAAAATCACAATCGCAAGGGCAATCCAGCCGATGCCAAGAATATGATTGTCACTCCATCCCAGTTTGATATCGAGGGAAAATGCAGCCCCGGATAAGCCTACGAGAGCACCACCTACGGCTGTATACAAATAACGCAGGCGGTTGACGGGAACTCCCCGCACAAAAGCGGACTGCGGGCGTTCCCCCACTCCGCGAAGCTGTAGGCCTGGTTGCGTTCGATAAAGCCACCACCACGCACTAGCCACAATAAGGAGTGTGCTATAGATCAACAGATCGTGATCAAAAAACAGAGGCCCCAGGATGGGAATGTCCTTCAAGATAGGAATGGGGGTATGAGCCACCGAGGGCCCAGGGATATGGGTAAAATTTTGTCCGAGGAAATTTGCCATGTCAGCGAGTAGCAGAGTCAAAACAAAGCCGACGGCTACCTGATCCTGCTTCAGACGGATACTGCCCCATGCCACGAGCAGTGCCGCTAGAGCGCCGATGAGAGCAGCCGCCGCAAAGCCTGCAAGGATGGGCAGAGTATCACCCGGTATCCCTGCTGCTGTCAGGGCTTGCCCTGCATTCAGGGCTACCACGAACCCAGTCATGGCGGAAATCAACATGGAACCATCAATGGAGAGGTTGATCACCCCTACTCGTTCGGTGATAGTCTCGCCTGTGATGGCTAACATCAGCGGGGCACTCTGGGCCAGAATCGAAGCGAGGATTTTGATCAGATCACTATCACTCATCTGCGACCTCCATGACTTCGCTTTGAGGTTGATTCGGGCCAAACAGCCGGTCAAAGTCACCGAACAGTAAAACGAACAGCACGAGCGTACCCTGGATGATGCCGCTTAACGAAGAATGAAGCTGGGTTCTCAACTGAACGATGGTTCCCCCATTTAGCAATGCCGAGAAAACCAGCGCAATAAACAGACTCCATAGGGGACGCATCCCTGCCAGCAGTACAATCAAGATCGCTAGGAAGCCAATTCCACCGGATATGCTCTGACGCAGGCTGTCGAACCAGCTCAACACCCGAACCGATCCTGCCAGCCCTGCCAGCGCTCCACAGAACATCATGGCTAAGATGGCTTCTCGTTCACTGGACACACCCAGAATGAACGCCCCACGCAGATTCTTGCCCAGTGCCTTAAGCCGGAGTCCCCAGTGAGTGCCGCGCAGGGTAAGTACCACAGCCAGCAGTGCCAGCAGTGCCAAACCCAGAGAGAGAGGACTGAATCGAGAAGGGTCTAATAGGGGCAGGAGCGCCTGCTGCGGAAATGGTTGCGTTCCTCGGAATGAACCTCCTTCCGGTGGTTGCCACGGCCCGGAGATCAGATAGTTGGTAAAGATGATCGCCAGACTATTGAGGGCTACACCACCAAAGATTTCATGCACTCCGCCTCGGATTTTGAGCACAGCAGCCAGCGCCGCCCACAAAGCCCCCAATCCCATCGCAGTGAGGAGTTCAACAGGGATGATGATCCAGCCAGGGATTGCTGGGTTGGCAGCAGAAAGTCTGAGGGCGATCCAGCTTGCGCCAATGGCGCCCATAACCATCTGACCTTCCACTCCAATGTTCCACAACCCTGCAGTGAATGTCACCAGCAGCCCGGTTGAGCACAGCAGCAACGGAACCCAGAAGGCCAGGGTGCTTAACGTTCGATCTGCGGAGCCGAAGGAGCCAGTCCACAAAGCTTCATAAGTCACCAGAGGCGAGTTGTCACTGACGATCAGCAGAAGTAGCGTAATCACTAATGCTGCCAACAAGATCGGTACGGAAGGCCATATTTTTTGTAGGAACGTACGGGTATTCATGCTCTCTGACCGCCAATCATATGACCGAGGTCTTCTACTGTGATTTCGTTGGCATCAACCAGTCCCACCATCTCTCCGCCAGAAAATACAGCGATGCGATCACTGCGCTCTCGGAGTTCATCCAGATCAGCGGACATAAACAGAATGGCTGTGCCTTCCAACCGTCTTTCCTGAAAGAGATCCCATATCCAGTTTGCAGAGGTGATATCCAACCCACGTGTGGGATGCTCCAACAGTACCAGACGCAGGGGGTTCCGTAGGAGCGCCAGCATCGTGCGCTGTTGATTGCCCCCTGAAAGCTCGTTTACTAGCGAATTGGGGCGGCCAATAATGTTGTAGCGTTGAATAAGCTCCTTGATCGAGGTCTCGGCTCGATCCCAGTGCACCGTAAATTGATGATCCGGGGTGACGAGGGCCATATGCTCAGTCAGAGTTAGGTTTGGAACGAGTCCTTCTTCCAGTCTGCCTGCGGGAACGAAAGCGCCGCCGCGTTTCTGAAATTGGTGATAGGCCGATTCACTTGTCCAGACGATCAGGATTTCGCTTATCAACCAGATGGTCGCGCTGAGAATCGCCGCCACTGCAATCCCGCCTAGCAGAGCCAGTCCTACGATTGCCCCTGAAACGCGCCCAATCATCAGCATCACCAGTCGGATCAGAAAGAACAGGCCTGCCACCCAGGGCATCCAGAAGAAAGGCGACCGCTTGCCCTCAACCGGTAGATCATCCAGGGTTAGCTTTCCTTCCTTTAGTGGGATGAGGCCAGCAGCAGCACGCAGCAAAAGCCCCTGCCCACTGCCTTCCAGTCCCGCTAATCCCACCACCTCACTTTCGCGAAGGGAGAGATCAATAGACTCACAGGTCAACCGACGATCCCCGAAGCTTGCATGCGCAAGCGTGAGCACTGACTTCCCTGCATCGATCGGGCTGCGTTCTGTACGCTCTGTCTCTTGCCCAAACATGAGCTTAACAAGATCATTGGCTGTAGCTGGCAGCTTGAGGGAACCCGCAAGTTCTCCCTGTCGAAGCACGAAGACTTCCGAACACAGTTCGAGAACTTCTTCAAGTTTGTGAGAAACCAGGACAATCGTCTTTTGATCCTCATAGGCAAGTCGGCGTATTGTGTTGAAAAGCGCCTCTTTTTGCTCTGCGCTGATTCCTGTCGTTGGCTCATCAAGGATCAGCAAATCCGCGCCCAGTGCTAGCAACCGTAGGACTTCCATTTGCTGACGTTCTCCCAACGTCATCGAGTCCACATGAACCTGTGGATCAATATGAAAATTAAATCGTTGGGCGTAGGTGTGCAATGTATCAGCAGCAGCAGTGAACGCCAATTGGAACTTAGTGTCGTAAGCCAGTAGGTGATTTTCAACAACACGAAGCGGGGGGAAGTCGGCGGGGTCCTGATATACCATTCCGACCCCACGCTGGAGGGCATCAATCGGAGTCTCAAATATGGCAGGTTTGCCGTCTAATAGGATGGTCCCAGAGGTGGGTTTCTGAAACCCTGAGAGGATCTTCATTAAGGTGCTCTTGCCAGCACCATTCTCCCCCAGTACCGCATAAATGCTACCGGGTTCAAGGATCAGCGAGATCCCTCTATTGGCGTGAACTAGCCCAAAAACCTTATGAATATCCTGTAGCTCAACTCGCATAGAGCCTCCCCGTAGTTCACTGTTACGTTATGTCGAGCGAGGGAGAAAAGAGAGCGGCGCTTACTGCCGCTCTCTTACTTGGTGTACTTTGTTCTTTTGGTGGGCCTATTGGCTCGGCCCGGTCATACCCTCCAGCAGTTGCGGCACGTACCAGATTTGCGGATCGGTGGCATCCTGCCCATCAGCAACGTACTCGGAGCCATCCTGCAAGTTGATGGGGCCGCGCCAGGGATTTGCATCTCCACTGGCGAGCTTGTCCATATAGTCATGCAGATTGTCATGAGCGTCGCCCGTGAGTGCGGGTCCATCTACCCATCCTACTGCCGTGGTGTCTTTGTCGGTGAGGTTGGCCCAGTTCGGCCCATTCCAGTCAAAGCTCTGTTTCCACGAACCGTCTATCACCTGATTGGTGATTCCAACATACGCTGGCCCCCAATTGAAGAAAGGGACGCCCAGGCAAACATCAGGAGCTTCATCACATGCGCCTTCATAGTCGTATGGAACTGCCCATACGGACTCGCCAGCAGCAGCACGCTGCCCGGTGACTACGATGGCTTCTGAGGTGTCGATGCCGCTGATGACTACGTCCGCGCCACTGTCAAAGAACTGATTCGTGACTTCGGTCGGGTCAAGGGTGACGCCTGGAATGTTGAACCAGAAACCAATCCAAGTCACTGTGAAGGTGAGATCGGCTGCATCATTGCCGCGATAGTTCTCCCAGCAGTACTTCGCTCCCTGATAGACCGAAGAAGCCAGGCGGCGCGTCTCGAAGTTGATCAGCGGGCCAAGATAGGCAATGCTGCCCGTCTCCGATTTGAGGGCCGCTGCACAGCCCGCCAGAGCCTTCATGTATTCCATTCGGCCCATAACGTTGCCCACATTAGCCGGGGCAACCCCCGCATTCTGCCCATCAGCCCAGGCATCATCACCAGAAGCCATAATGAACGTGACATCGGGGTGTTTCTCCGCAGCGCCAACCGTATCCTCTTCAAATTCATCAGAGGTGAGGATGATCATAGTCGCACCTTGCGAGACCATGTCATCTACCACGCCTTCAACCGTGGCTTCTGGCTGATCGGCAGGGTTCAGCTTTTCAAAGACGATCATCCGAGAGTTAGGGATGTTCGCTTCGACATATTGCCCGCCTTCAAAATGAGCCTGGCTCCAGCCTCGATCATTCTTAGGGCCGACGAGGATCATGCCAAACACGAACTCTTCGCCTCCACCGCTGTCTCCGGTAGTATCGCCACTACCTTCCTCAGGGGGTGTTGCAGATTGGCAAGCAGCGAGGGCCAATCCAGCCACCATCAATACGAGGAACAATCCGAATATTCTTCTGCCTTTCATAAATCTCTCCTTACTCCTTCGAGGGCAAAATCCATGATAGAACGAGTCTGCGTAGTAGGATGATCACCTCCTTGGGGGATCACAGAGTTATCTTACGCCCGCTTGATCCAGGTTCCGGTTTCACCAGCAAGGGCGCGGCTGATATTTTCCGGGTTTGTGATTAGAGCTTGTTCACCACCATTCTCCAGAAAAGCGATTACAGACTCTATTTTAGGGAGCATACTTCCCTTGGCAAAGTGACCTTCTTCCATATACGCTCGCGCTTCCTCTAGAGTTATATGATCAAGCCAGCGTTGATCAGGCTTGTTGAAGTTGAGCGCAACTTGCTCTACCCCGGTAGAAATTAGCAGGAGATCAGCTTGAATGCCCTGTGCTAGAAGGGCTGTTGCCCGATCTTTATCGATCACTGCATATGTCCCGTGCAGATAGCTTTCCTCATCACGCACGACCGGGATTCCGCCACCACCCACACAGATCACCACGAAATCCTGAGCGATTAGCGTGTTGATCGCATCAAGCTCTATAACCTCTTTCGGAAGAGGCGATGCAACTACTCTTCGTAATCCTCGTCCCGAATCTTCTACGACCGTCCAACCTTCCTTGCGAAACATCTTCGCCTGCTCTTCGGATAGGTAACCGCCGATTGGCTTAGAGGGATGGTTGAAGGCAGCGTCGCTGCTGTCTACCAGAGTCTGCGTAACAATGGAGACCGCCGCTTTATGGATTCCCCTGCGGCGAAATTCATTCTCAAGCGATTGCTGAAGCATATACCCAATCGAGCCTTGGGTATCTGCCCCAATGATGTCAAGAGGAACGGTATGCACCTCCGGTGCCGCCAGTTCAGCACGCCGCAAAATGAATCCCACCTGGGGGCCATTGCCATGCGTGACGACAATATCCCATCCATGCTCAATCATAGAGACAAGATGTTTGCACGTTTCTTGAACCGCCTCCCATTGGTGGGAGATATCCGGGTGTGCATTATCAGTGATCAGGGAATTGCCACCAATAGCAATCGCCGCCAACTTACGAGTAGACGTAGTCATAATTTCCTCAAAGGATTAGGTCGCTCTAGCGCATGGTCAGGGCCATAGCCGCCTTTTGTACATGCAGGCGATTCTCCGCCTCATCATAGACGCGGCTGTGCGGGCCGTCGATCACGCCATCTGCGACCTCGACATTTCGGTCAGCCGGAAGGCAGTGCAGGTAGATCGAATGATTCGGCGTGAAGCTCATCCGCTCCTCGTCACAAATCCAATTCGTATATTGTTTGCCAATCCGGGCGGATTCTTCATTGTCTGTCGTGGTTAGGAGTGCTCCCCAACTCTTTGGGTAAACGATATCCGCTCCCTTGAACCCCTCGTCGAAGTCCTCGAACACCTCAAAAGAGCCGCCGCTGTATCGCGAATTTTCCTGCGCCTGTGCCATGATATCGGGCATGAGCTTGTATTCTGGCGGGCGCGTCAGGCGGACATTCATCCCGAATCGTGTCATCAGAAGCACCAGACTTTGCGGCACGGAGATGGGTTTCTGATAGCTGGCAGCATAGGCCCAGCTTACGTTGATTGTCTTGCCACGTAAATCACGACCAAAATTCTCAATGATTGTCATTAAGTCAGCTAGAATCTGGAAAGGATGATAGACATCGCATTGCATGTTCAATACCGGAACGCGCGAGGCTTCCGCCACTTCTCGGATGTACTGGTTACCAAAATCCCAGTCAACTTGCCGAATTGCAATACCGTCCGAATATCGCCCTAAAATCTCCCCGATTTCCTTGGCTGTGTCGCCATGAGAAATTTGTGTAGTCTTGCTATCGATGAACATAGCATGACCACCTAACTGCGCCATACCTGCCTCGAAGCTGGCTCGCGTCCGTGTGCTGGAAAAGAAGAACAGCATGGCGAGAACCTTGTCACGCAGGATTGCATGGGATTCTCCCAATGCTCTTTTGCGCTTTAGATCAAACGCAACATCAAGAAGAGTCTCAATCTCGTCTTTTGTCCACTCCTGAGTAGTGATTAGATCGCGCCCTCGTAAATCGGTTTGCATGGGGGATAATGCTCCTTGAGCTATAGAATAGAGATGATGTAAAGAGTCTTGTGGTCGAACATTTACTCCTGCTTGGCAGGCAGCATGCCGGGCATGAGCGCGTACCACTCGGTTGCCCGCACCACATCATCAAGTACAACTTGGTCAATGACTGTATGGGCATGGATTTCATCGCCAGGCCCAAACCCGATACTGGGGATATGAGCCTTGCCCATCCAGTAGGTTCCATTGGTCGAGAAAGACCATGCGCCAGTGGTAAGTGAATCATCCCAGAGCAGGCTACCTGCCTCTAGGCCCGCTTCAACATACGGATGGTTCTCCGGTAGTGCCCAGGCGGGGAAAATCTTATCTACCGGAAACACGAACCCGGTATAGCTGGGATCATCGTAAAACAACACTTTTACATCAACATCCTCATACTCGGCAATGATGTGATCAATCTGCTGGACAACCGCTTCCGGGTCTTCGCCAAATGTGATGCGGCGGTCGATGTAGATTGTGGCGAGGTTTGGCACCGCATTAATGCTGGGCGTCTCCACTTTCATATCTGTGATCGTAATACGCCCCTGCCCCAGAAATGGATGATCCGCCAGTTCGGGACGCCCCATCGTACTGATGGCATGAATGGCCGGGATGAGTTTGTAAATCGCGTTCACACCAAGATGATTGCTGGCAGCATGGGCGCTCTTGCCTTTAGCAACTATTTTCATCTCAACGCGGCCTTTGTGACCACGATAGATCTGCATCTTTGTGGGTTCACCAATAACCACGAAGTCGGGTCGAATACCTTCAGCGTCTACCAGCGCGTTGGGTGCGATGCCATCGCACCATTCCTCCATATTGCCAAAGTAATACCCGGTGACTCCTTCCAGCAAGCCGAGGTCTCGCGCAATCGCTAACCCATAAATCATGCCCGGTGTACTGGCCTTCTCATCGGAGGCTCCGCGAGCAAAGAGGATCCCATTCTCTACTTTGCCTTCAAATGGATCCCATTCCCATTCATTCGGATCTCCGATCCCTACTGTATCAATGTGGCTATCATACAAGAGTTTGGTAGGGCCGTTCCCGATGCGTCCGACAATATTGCCCATCTGATCAAACCAGACTTCATCGAAACCCAGCTTCTTCATTTCGACGGCAGCCCGCTCCCCAACGTCTCGAATCTTGCTGTCATAGCTGGGAATAGCACACAGATCCTTCATGAATTGTACAAGCTCATCCCGATGTGACTCTACCCGGGATTTAATCTCGTGAATAACGGCTTCTTCTATCACTGAATTCTCCATTGCTGAAATTAGATTCTCACGGATCAATCCGATAGCTAACACTTGGATGAAAACAATAAGCGATCCGCGTACTGTCAGATTCGAGCAGAAATCAAGGCACTTTGCAATACTCATGGATAAACCAATTAGGAGATGCCTAATCCAAGAGGGGAGTAGGCATCCATGAAGTCAGTCTGGAAAAGCGTTTCGTTGAGATAGGTTTCAAAGTCATCCTGCAAGAGTGGGAACTGGCG
>JAHEME010000563.1 GCA_024643825.1 Chloroflexota bacterium
AAGGCACCGGCTTCTCGTATTCAGCTTTCGGAGGGTGCGTCAGCACGCGATGGTATCCGGAAACGGATCCCATAACCCTCACGATCGTCTCAGGAAGTGAATTTGGGAAGTTTGCAATTGGGGATGGCCCACCGGTGAATACAACCGTGACACTCTTGGTGAGCGAGTTGCCAAATGTGCGGTTCATACCTTCCGGCCGTTTCGCGCCAGATGCGGTGGTCACCATAGAGGTGTGCTGTCTCTCGCTGGTCAGTACCTGTGAGCTTCAGGTGCGGTACTGCTCGATTCTTCTGGGGGAAACGAAGTGCTTCTATGCGGTGCAGGGGGGCGGATGTGAAACGCGCCCGTGGCTCAAAATCTACGAAACGAGCTCCACCGTGCTGCCTGCAGACGCAGAAGCAACTGATGTATGGGTAGGTGATGAGTCGGATCCATCTCCGGTGAGGAACAGCGGAAGGGAGGAGAATTCCGGCAGCAGGCTTGGTGTGTATTGGGAGAAAAACAAGCCGATCCCCGGTGAAGCCGGGAATTTGCCAGTTGGGATGATACGCCTCGTGGGGCGTTATTGGCATCCTGATTCGGTCTACACGGTCGATTTGATTGTCACGAAAAAGGTCGTGTGTGGGGGGAGGGAAGGAACCATCGGATTTCGCCTACCGATTGAGGTGAAGAAACCGGACGGTTGGGAGATCCTGATCTAGAGGATATTCGTCGACACACCCTGATAAGGAGTGTGTTCAGCGACAGAGAGGATTTGTACGATTTGTGGTTAGATGAATTCATTTTCAATTATGCCGGTGAAAACGGAATACCTCCTCAGTTGATCAAAGGACAAATCGAGAAGGAAACTCAATTCGAAAATGCCTATCGATATGAACCTTTTGAGGATATCTTTTTACAGAATAGTCCAAAGAACAAGGTCGGCATAATAACCAAAAAAGACGGGACACTATTACCATTTGTTGTTTCCGCAGCAGGAATGGGAGGAGATTTTCCAACAGGTCATACAAATGTAAGCCCGACAGATTATGACCGATCTCCACAAAAGATTGCAGAATTTCTTGAAGATCATCTGGAGCGATATGTTAATCGAACTGAGTTACGTGTGATCGGCAGAAAAGAGTATACTCAAGATTTGACAAGGGATCTTAAAAAGCTCCATAAGGAAGTACTCGAGCTTGGGTTGAAAGGAAAAGCGGCTGCCAATTTTGCCATCGAGATTATGAAGAATAGATTCCATTGGAAAGAGTACGGAGATAATTACAACAATCTTTACGCTCAGACGCGGATTTCGACTTCTTATGGTTTAACACAGATGCTGTATCCCACCGCCATAAGCAGCAAGTTCAAAGAGACAGGTTCTCGTTACGCTCCTGCAAATTCACGGTTTATGAATCGGACGGATGCTTCGCTCCCTCCTGAAAAGCTAAATGAAACTGATTATTTATTTCCGCGTTACATTGATTTGATGCTTCAAAGGTTGAGAGAGTCACTTGGAAATCCGATATCGATTCCTGACCATGAATGGAGCGCTGGCTTTGAGAAAGTATGGGGCGATGCTTTTCAACAACATAATCCTGGCGAAAAGGATTATGGAAAGAAAGTGTTGTCTCTTTCTCAAGAATATTTGCCTCATTAAATAAGGACAATGAATATGAAAAAGACATTCTTAGTATTACTTATATTCTCAGCCATCTTCTCTCAGCCCGCAACATCTCAGACGGGCAGACCCTACTTGAATATTGAACGGGAAATCGAGGCGCATTTACTGCAGAAATATTCAAAGGAATACATAGTCTCAGTCGATCCATTCGATACACTTCTTGTGATCTTGAGGAATGCAATCAAAGATGAAGAGTTCCTTGATCCTTATAGCACACTCAAGGGGAGAATGTTTTTTGATGCTTGGGAAGCTGATGAAAATGATATGGCGATCCCGGAAGCGAAAGAGATATATGGCTTTTCTATCAATGGATCTGTTGTATGGGATTCAGGTCCTCTTTGTGCAACAACTGGAGCCTACGTGATGGGAAGTTCAGATCTAAATAAAGACGGGGAGGTTGATGTCTTGGTTACAGTGAGAGATGCGGATCAAAACAGAGATTATCTCAGCTATCTGTGGATTTTTAGTTGGAACGGGACGAGAGCCCGTATTTTGAATGACATCAACCCTCAAACAGGTCAGTCTGTTCTTCTCTCAGGAGACGATTGGTACCAACTCTTCGACTGGGAGGGAGATGGTATCATGGAGATTTGGGCCTTTTGGGACAAAGAAAACGCACTGTTCCCCGACACGTTGATGAACACAAGACCGTATGTTACATACAGCTATAACGGTTCACTCTATGGCATGTGGCCCAATACTGTTCAAGTTCCTTCGCGTACTTTTTTGGCAAACAATCGACTAAGTCTGAAACCTTCGTGCCAGGTTACTCAGGATGGCTCATCGTTTGATTATCATTATCGATGGTCAAACGACTCGACAAGCGTTCAAAAAATACGAAGTATTTTCCTCCAAGATGTTAACCAAGAAGCGGCGATGATGTCACCGACAGGATGGTTATCATTACTTCCTACAAGACCTTTTTCTGGAGTTCTATGGGATCTTGAAGATTCTCAGAAGCGTCGAATGATCAAAGCAGGCCAAAGTCGCGAGGGTTTTGAGCTACGGGACACTTGTTTGCCGGCGATTGTTCGTTACTTTGTGAAAGGATATGCGCCATCATCGACACTGTGGGATGAGGAACAGGAGCATACGCAAGAAGAAGTTCGAAATGACCTTTTAACAAATTCCGTGATCGGTTTTACGATCGGCCCTAAGGTAATTACTTCTTCCTTTGAACTATTGAACTTTCTCGACACCCTCTCATCCTACACCATCCAATCCCGTTCATTAGGCTGGATCACAAGTCAACCTCTAGCGGATAAATATCTCGATTACTTCTCGTCAGCTAGGGCAAAACTCGTGCAGCGCGACAGCGCTGGGGCCAGGACCGTCCTGCTGCAGGTTGTTCGCGATGTCGATATTGACAGCACAGTCAATCTCAC
>JAHEME010000564.1 GCA_024643825.1 Chloroflexota bacterium
TGAGTCGGCGGTTTTCCTTGAGGAGCTTCAGCGCACGTTCCTCCACCCGTTTGCGCACGATGACGCCTGCAAGCGTGTTGGCGGCCGCGCGCAGGAATTCCGCTTCCTTCGGATCATAGGGGTGCCCTGCCTGCACGTAGAGCGTCAACACGCCGAGAACCTGGCCGTTCTGTAGCATCGGGATGGAGTAATGGCCGTGCGGAGGCAAGTCGTCGAAACGGATTTCGTGAAGCTCGTTGACGCAATTGACGAACTCCAGCTCGCCGCTGGCCGCGGCCCGTCCGCACAGGCAGCGCCCGAACGGCACGCGCGCGCAGATGGTGCGCAGCATCGCGGACAAACCCAGGCTGGCCGCCATCTCCAGGACCTGCTGGTCGTCGCCCACGAGAAAGACCGTGCCTTGGGGATGCTGCGGGAACCAGGGGATGGCAAGCATCACGCCCAAGACGCGTTCGAGCTGCTGTTCGAGCGAGATGTCCTCGAGCGAAATCGCCAGCAAGGCATTCAAAACACTCATACACTGGGCGGTCTTCTCCGCCTCGTGCATGCCGGCTGGGCCCGGCTCATTGAGGTTGGGTGATCTATCAGTCCCCAATTTATCATCCCCTTGGAACTGTTCCATTTATTCTTGAAACTCCAATAGATATTGGTGCGGAGGACAATAATCCTTGCTCTGCTAGGTCAATGCGTTTTTCGAAGCGCATCGACATGATGAGTCACCACAGCGGCAATCAGGACTGACTGTTCTACGCCTTCGGTCTCGACGATCACCTCATGTGCGGTATTGATGGTTCCTTGATCTCAACGATCTGCGCCAGCACCTCACCCCGTTCTACAGCCACATCGGCCGACCCTCGATTGATCCGGAATTCCTGGTCCGGATGCTGATCGTCGGCTACTGCTTCGGCATTCGGTTCGAGCGGCACCTGTGCGAGGAAGTGCATCTCATTCTGATGGTGTTGCAACATGTGCACGGAGTGCTCCCGCCGTTAAGGCATCAGTGAGTGAGGTCATACAAGCGGGCGGGGGGTTTTCTGTCCTCGGGCGCTGTCTCCCGAGGGTTGATTCTGGTTCATCGTCTATGTCCTCCTGACATAATCCCTTCCAGTCGACGTGCTTTGCCGGTTCCAGTACGCCAAGCCTTTCAACCGGCCCGATCGCATTGATAATTGATCTATATAGATTAGCAGCCTCTATCACTTTAGATAAGTACGGGAATATAGAATCTATATATCTATCCATTATTAAGAACGCGCTTCCGATGAATTCCAAAAAAGATTGCATTTTATAACTGCAAAGGTAAGAAACTGTGCTTTTGCGCCCCGAAAAAAATCGTTCTCCAAGGAGAGTTCGCCGGTCTTGGCGTGCAGCGCCTTGAGATCGACTGACGACTCCGTAGTGCAGGCCCCCTCGAAACTTCGGCGGTCCGTTCCAGATACCATATCAACGACAAGGCGCTATGAGCGAGAAAGCGAGTGCTATTCGAACAGCATCAGCTAATGCGCTGGGATTCTGACTATTAAGTCTTGTTACGGTTGGAGTTGATTCTCAATCGCAATCCAGACAACTTGAAAGATGCCATGCATCGCAGGATTCTGCTCAAGGCCGGTAACTGGACGAACTTGACCACTGGTGAACGGCGCAACTCGACCCATATCGGTCACTTAGATACGTCATTCAGTTCTCTTCTTGTCGGAGCATGAGGCCTTTGCGCAGAATAACCACTAAAAGCAAGTGCGGGTCCGTACATTCAGGGAAGCAAAAATGGAACTCTCTCGTCGAACCACCGGAAACGACAAGGGAAAGTCATGATCAATCAGGATTTACTAATCCTGCATAGGCGGACCGGTGGGTCCGCCTATCAATTGATCTTAAAAAGGGCTCCGAGCCGACTCCTAAGCGGCAGGTCGCACGTTCGATTCGTGTCCGGGGCACCATATTTCATTGATTCTGAACACAAATTGCGGGCCGTCCTGCGGTACAGCATTAATTTGGCGTAAAGCTGCTTGCCAAAAGACCACAGACTGAGATCGCGCTTGCCCACTTATGCGGCCTTCGCTTGCCGTTTAATTTTTATCTCCACGATCTTGCCCACGGCGCGCGCTGCCCTGATCAGGGTATCGAGCTGTACCGAAGTATTTTCCGGATCGAGCACGCGATCGAGTTGTGAGCGGCTGGTGCCCATTCTGCGCGCCATCTCTGCTTTGCCAAGCTTCGTCACTTCCATGCTCTCAGCAAGCTGCTCGGCCAGAACACGCTTCAGCGCCTTGGCCTGTACTTCGTCATAGATGCCCTCTTCTTTCAGAAAGTCATCGAAGCGAGAGCCGGTATGAGGGTTATGTTTCGCCATGTCGCCACTCCTTAAAACGTTTTGTTGCAAGATCGATTTCCTCGCCGGGGGTGCGCTGCGTCTTCTTGATGAAACCGTGCAGCAGCACCATTTGTCCGTGCGCTACGGCAAACAGCATGCGCGCGATGCGATTGCCAAGTGTCGTGCGCACTTCCCAGATGGGTCCCCGCAGATGATCAACGCGGGGTTTTCCGATCGGCCACTTAAACTGCACGTAAGCGATGTCTTCGCCGATCGACTTCCGGTCTGCCTTGGGCAGTCCTTTCAGCCAGTCGCGTACCGGCTCAGCGCCGTTTCGACTGCGATAGAAAACGGCATTGAGCTTTTGTTGACTGGATACGTGTAGAGTGTACCTTATAAGGTACGTCTGTGCAAGTGATGGGCAGGGACCATGCCGATCAGCAGTGTTCCAAGCCAGCCGCTACTGGTGAACCCCACGGCAAACGCCTACGGAGAAAAGCTGGGCGTAAATTTGGCGTAAACACAGAGTCAAATGGAGTATCTCAGAGTAATCCAGAGTCATCGTAAGTAATTGATGAAACAGCACCCTTTGCTGTAAGCTATTGATCTTAAAAAGGGCTCCGAGCCGACTCCTAAGCGGCAGGTCGCACGTTCGATTCGTGTTCGGGGCACCACTTTTCGTAACCGGGCCCAACGGGCCCAGCGGGAGATCCGGTTTGCTGGAAGTAGTTAATC
>JAHEME010000565.1 GCA_024643825.1 Chloroflexota bacterium
TCTATTCGGTGGCTGCATCTTCCCCTCCCGCCGTCAGGCGTAGCGGCGAAGCTGCATAGCCTCGTAGTTGAGCAGCAGTGCGGCGATCACGCCCGGAACCCATCCCGCCAGAGTCAGCAGCGTGACGAGGAGGATCGTGCCACAGCCCCGATCCAGCACCGCCAGCGGCGGGAAGATGATGCAGAATATCGCTCGTAGTAACCCCATCGGTATCCCTCTTTCTCAGTACCAATTCTCATCCATTAGTACGGGGAAGGGACGCAGGGGTTGCGAGGAATCGGGGAAATAGCACCTTTCTCCTACTGGCAGCATTGCTGCGGATACGAGCGGTGCTCAGAGGGTCTTATCGTAGGCCAGAAACTCAACGAGGTTGCCCTCTGGATCAGGGAAGTACATCGAGTGCAGATGCACCCAGGCGTGATCGACGGCCTCGACGCTCAGACCCAGCCCCTCCAGCCGACTCTTCTCAGCGTCGAAGTCTTCCAGCGGAATGTTGAAGGCGATGTGATGCAGGGTTGAGTTCTCGGAGATCAGTTCTGACGACTTATCCCGCAGGAAGGTGGTCTCATCGGCGGCAAAGATGGCGAAGTTCTGCGTGTGACCGCCATAGCCTTCGGCGATCTTGAAGAATACAAACTCCTCCTCCTTCCTGAGAACCTCAAGGCCAACGATCTCTTCGTAAAACTTCTGCATCGCGGCGAGGTCTTTGACACGGATCGATGCTTCGGCTAACCCTTTGACACGACGATCTGGCTGACTCATGGATGCTCCTGTTTGGCTGTCTCGTTTCCATGATAGTCCTTCTGCCCATGAATACAACTCGCCGGGGAAGAGGTGGGATTGCGTATGGCACAAAGGGGCGTGATGGGGCAACATCGCAGAACCAAAGCGCACAGGGAGGAATGACCGATGGGAAACAACCGCAAAGAGAACATCGCCGCACTGGGGCAGACTCACGCCACGCTGGTTGATCTGGTGGGGCATGTGGATGACGCCGCGCTGGACTACCGCCCCGCCCCGGAGGAATGGACAACGCGCGAGATTCTAGCGCATCTGGTGGACGACGAGATGTATGTGATGCGTATGCGCATGGAACGGATCATCAAGGAAGACAAACCCGATCTGGCTCCCCACGATGAGAAGTACTGGTACGCGCATCGGAACACCACGCGGGACGAACGCGACATGCTGCTGGCGGATTTCGCCTTACAGCGCGCGGCGAGCCTGGGCATGATCGAGATGCTGCGCGAGAGCGATTGGGCGCGGACGGGCCTCCAGCCGGAGTACGGGGTGTTCACCGCCGAGGAGTGGCTCGATCACTGGGTGGAGCATGACACCGTGCATATCCAGCAGATCGAGGCGAATATGGCGAGGCAGCGGGGGGAGTAGCGGACGGCCTCGAAGCGAAGCATGATTCAGCCCACGGATTACACAGATTTCACCGATGGGGAATATCGGCCCCGGCTCTTTGATTCCGCATGAAGTCAGTGTGACAGCGCTGATCACGGCGTGTAGGTGATCGGCGCGGTGACGAGGCTGAACTCGCCGCCGCTGCCCGATTCGGTGTAGTACAGGTACAGCGTGCTGCCATCGGGACTGAGCACCAGCACCGGATCGGTGGTAGCATCGGCATCCGGGCCAAGCGGGAGGATCGGATCGGTGGTGAGGCGCGACCAGTGTGTGCCATCGGGGGAGGCGGCGATGCCCATCTCCCAGGCTGCGCCCTGATCGCCGAGGTAGCCCGTATAGGCCATCAGGTAGATGCCGTTAACTACAATCAGACTCGGCAGTTCGGTTTCCAGCCCCTCAAACGGAGCGAGGTCGGGGCGAGGGGAAAACACCGGGTTGAACGGGCAGGGAGTCCAAGTCAGGCCATCGGTTCCCTGAAAGCAGCCGATCTGCCGGATTAGCATCGGCTGAAGCTGCGACCCGGTGAGATACAGGGTGTAGACCCCATCCACCAGGATCACGTCCACGCTGTCGATGCGCTCCTCGTTCCATGCGCCGGGCGCGCCGGAGGTCAGCACCGGATCGGCGGACGCCTTCGTCCAGTTGATCCCGTCAGGGCTGGTGGCGTAGCCGACCCCGCGTGAATAGAAGTCGCCATCGACAGGCATGCCCATATACCACAGATGAAACTCGCCGGATGGATCGCGGACGACGCTGGGCTGCGCGAACATCCCCGCATCCCATGAACCGGGTTCGCCAGCGGTCAGCAGGTCTTTCTCATTGAAGTTCCAGTTGAGGCCATCTTTGCTGGTGGCGCGGCGCAGGACCGACTCATCGTTGCGGCTTTCGATGTAGTAGGCCCAGAGTTCATCGCCCACCCACAGGAAGTCGCCGAGTTCCCTGCCGGGCCAGGGATCGTGGCGCGTCTGGATCGTCCACGGGCCGACCTGAAGGTGGGCGAGCACGTTGGGCTGCGCGGCTTCGGTGGCGGGGGGTGGGGTGCAATAGGCGTAAGCATCATCGATGAAGCTGTCGTTGTGAGCCAGCGGCCACAGGCGCACGTTCTCAAAGAACACCGTCGCATGGCGGCGCTCGGCGATGAAGGTCTGGCTGATGCGGGTGAACTGATCGTAGATGCCTGCGCTGTAGCCAATCGAGGGGCTGACGCGCACCGATCCGGCCCAGGGGGCGGTGCCGCCTTGCGGATCGACGCGGATGTACCAGGTCACATTTTCGCGGTCGTCGGGCGTGTTCAACTGGGAGGGGGGCAGCACGGCAGGCGTAGCCTGCGCCAGCGGGTTATCGTGGGTGCTCCATGACCGCACCATCACGCCGACTTCGCACTGATAGCCGGGGGTGGTCTCAAATCGTTGATAGACCCCGGCGCGGCAGGTGATGAACGGGCATGACCAGCTCTGCGCGCTGGCTCCGCTGAAGACGCGATCCGGGGCGGCGACGGGGGAATAATACGGCTGGCCCATCTTCAGCCCCTGCGGGTTGCCGTGATCGCCGCCCGCGCGGGAGGCGCGGCAGCCGCCATCGAAGGGTGGGCCGCAGAAGAATGGCTCCCAGCCCTGCACAACCTGAATGGTGTC
>JAHEME010000566.1 GCA_024643825.1 Chloroflexota bacterium
CCGCGTCCGAGGTCTCGGGTGATTCGCCGACTTGGTCGGCTTCGTCAGCGGGGTCGGCGGCGGGGTCGGCCTGCACCTGGCTGGACTGTTGAAAGAAGTAATAGCTGCCGCCGAGTAGGGCGACCACAATAATGCCCACGAGAATCTCTAAGATGGGGGCGCGTTTGCGACGAGGACGAGGAGCCTTAATCGGGGTTGCGCGTTCTCTGGGAGTATCTTGAGCGAAATATTCCTGGGGTACTGCTGGGCGAGTTGCCCCCTGCTCGACGAGAGTCGATTGCATGGTGGGCTGTTGGCCTGCTGCTCTGCGGGTATTGGTCTGCATCGCGAGGGTGGCAAATTCCTGATCCTCGGTGCTGAGGCGACCAGCGGCTGCCTGCTTCAGGGCGTTCACGAGATCACGCCCGGAGGGGTAGCGCATCACCGGGTCTTTCGCCATCGCGCGTTGGATGACCACGGCCACGGCTTCTGGCACGTCAGGGCGCGCGAGGCGCACATCGGGAGGCGGCTCGGTGAGGTGGGCCATCATGACGCGAAGGGGAGTATCGCCGGGGAAGGGGAAGTTCCCGGTGAACATCTCGTAGATGGTGGCCCCGAGGGCATAAATATCGACGGCAGGGCCGACTTCGCCTGCGTTAGCGGTTTCGGGAGCCATATACGCGGGTGTGCCGATCACGCCACTGCCTGTCAGCCCTACACTGGTCTCGCCGATCTTAGCGATGCCGAAGTCGGCGAGGTGGGCATTGCCGCGTTTATCCAGCAGGACATTCGAGGGTTTGAAATCGCGGTGGATCACGCCTTCGTGGTGCGCGTGATCGAGTCCCTCGGCGATCTGTTCCACGAAGCGGATGATTTCGGGGAGCTGCATCGGCCCCTGTTTGATGAGATCCGACAATGTACCGCCGGGCATGTAGGCCATCACAATGTAGGGCTGCCCCTCGTACTGACCGTAGTCATACACAGGGAGAATGCGCGGATGCTGCAATCGCGCAATGGTCTTGACTTCGCGGTCAAAGCGTTCGAGGAAGGTGGGATCATGGAGGAATGAGGTGGGCAGGAACTTGATCGCAACTATACGATCCATCGATTTCTGGCGCGCGAGGTACACGGCGGCCATCCCGCCCTGCCCAACGATGCCATCAATTTCGTATTGGCCCACTACCGCACCACGCAGGCGGTCGGGTCGGGGTTGATCATGAGCAGACACAGAAGCGCGATCCTTGGCTACATTTCGGATGAGAGCATCGCTAGTGTGCCTTACTACGCTCTAAGGTGCAAGCCACCTACTGCACAAGCGGCAGCGGGCCAGAAGGCAGCAGGCTGATTACGGCTAGCAGGGCAACGACGGCGGCAACTACATACGCACTCCCCGCAACGAGCGGCACATCGGGATGCTTCGCGGCGATGCCTACGAAGGCCCAGACGAGCACCAGCCCATAGGCGGCATCGCCGCGCGTCAGGGCAACGGCAGCGGCGATGCCGCCCGCGACAAACAGGATGATAGCCGTCCAGACTTCGGACGAGATGCCGAAGCCACCCCAGTTTGCCAGCCACAGGACGGCGGTCACGTTGGCGATGGTCGCCACCGTGATCCAGCCCAGATAGATACTAAATGGGATATGCACCAGCCAACGAGCCGCAGGAGTGACCTGTGCTACGCCAATCCCCAGGCGGAGATAGGTCACAATCAGGGTGAGCAGAAGCACGATCATGGCGATCAGCGTGGCGGGAAAGACTTCGTAATGCCAGAGAAGAATCCAGGCGATGTTGGCAAGACTGCCCAGCCAGTAGAACGGAGCAATGCTTCGTAAGACCTCGCTCTCGTGCTGCGCGGGGAGCGCCTGATAGATGCTGAAGGCGATCAGCGCGATATAGATGACACCCCAGATGGAGAATACGTAGCCCGCTGGTGTGAAGAATACCTGAAAGCGATCTGAAATCTCGCCCGTGTTTTTTCCGTTGATGGGCAGGATGTTTGCCAGTGCGTTGACGACGATCACCGCAATGGTTGAGAGGATCGTGAGTCCCTGCCGGATCGTATCCTGATTCATGATTTGCTCCCTGTTCACTGGTGGTGTAGTGACCCCTATAATAACCGAAAATGTTCGGGAAAATCGCCGGGCACTTCTTGTTCGGCTGTGTTTTTCTGGCTCTGCTACGGTGCGGCGGGGATGATCAAGACATCACCGGGCTTGAGCAGATACGGTGGCTGTAGGTCGTTGGCTTCGGCGAGTACCGTCCAACTCAGGTCGTAGGCAAGGCCAATGCGGAAGAGGTTATCGCCTGCTTTGACCGTGTAGGTGGTTGCTCCGGGGCCGCCAGTTCCGCCGCCCCCTGAACCGTCTTTGCCGGGCAGGTTAAGTACCCAGCCCTCTTTAAGGATATTGATGTCGGTTCCCAGGCTGGGATACTGCCCAAGGTTCAACTGGATAATGGCGGCCATCGTCGTGCCACCCGTTCGGGCAATTGACCAGAGGGTATCTCCCTGTTTGACGGTGTAGCCCCCACCTGTCCCTCCGCCGCCGGAACCTTCCCCGGTGACGTTGATGGTGACTTTCTCGAAATCCGTTCCCGCCGCGCCCAGGCCTCCACTGCCGATGCCTGAGACGGCGCGGACTTTCACCTCGACTGTGCCTGCGCTGCTGGCGGTGAATACAAATGTCGCCTGCCCATCAGTGGCGGTTGCGGAGATCAACTGAACCTGGTAGCGGTCATCGATTTCCTGTGGGCCGAGATCCGGGCTGCCAGTGGCGGCGACAAACTCGCGCGAGTCCAGATCGGTGGCCTGCGTGTTGTTGACTCGCAGCGTGTACACAGGGGAAGCCAGCCCTTTCGGCTGGGCCGTGATCGTGACTTCATCCCCTACCTTGACGTCCGTCGTACTGGCGCTGACGGTCACGGTCGGATTAAAGTCCGGGCTGATGGTGAGTGTGACAGGATCAGATGAAATGGTGGTCGTGGTGAAGACGGGCGGATCGCCGGATTGCACTTCCCCGTTGGCACTGACGGAAGCCGTGACCGTCCCCGCACCCAGCGTCTCCA
>JAHEME010000567.1 GCA_024643825.1 Chloroflexota bacterium
CCCTGCCTGCACTCGATCCCCGGACCTACTGTAACCGACAAGATCGATGCCAGAGGCGAAGTGTGCCTGTACGCGAATCGGCGGGAGCGGGGCAGGCACACCCGCCGGAACCTCGATGAGGGTGACGGTTGCTTCCGTCCAGAGGGGAACATCGCGGAAGGGCATCCAGCTTTGTGGATACGCCTCGCGCAGAAAGGCGACGGTATCGGGGTCGCGGTCGGTGAGGATCAGGAACTCGGTGGGGGTGGTTCGATGGTCTGGCAGCGGCAGGCATTTGCGCAGATCGAGGCGAGTGACGGGGGCATCGCGCAGGAGCACCTCGAAGGCGATCACGTCGTCGGCTTCTGGCGCGCGCTCGACGAATACCGGGTGGTCGTGTGATTGGGCGATCCGGTCACGGGCGATAGTCACCGATTGGGCATTGAAGTGTTCGGCGAGATTGGGTGTTTGCGGCCAGCGCACGAACAGCAGATGCGCATGCCAGACCACGCTGGTGAGGATCAGGGAGAGGGCGACGATAGGCCAGAGGCCCTCACCCCCGGCCCCTCTGCGTACCGGAGAGGGGAGCAAATCCTCTTCGCCATTTCTCCGTGATTCAAGGAGTTGTTGGACACCCCGATAGATCAGCACCCAGCCGAGGGCTACCAGCCCGGCGGTGGGGGCCGTAATGCCGATCATGCGCTGAAGGTTGGGGCCATCGGTGAGCAGGCCGGGCAGCGAGGTGATCATGAGCCAGCCGAGCAGCAGGCGAGCTGTGTGGCTGCGCGGCAGGTTCCACAATGACCATGCGATCCCGCTATAGAATCCGATGGATTGCACCGCATCGAGGATGGAAATTCCGGGGACGGTTGTGGCGGGGTCATAGCTTCCGGAGAAGGTCCATACCGGGAGGATCAGCCGCAGGTTGGCGAGCAGATCGGGGCGCACGACTACGCTGGCGCGTGCAGTGAACCACCCCGGTTCGCGTAGAAAGAACACGATCAGGGGGGAGGCGGTGATCACCGCAGTGGCTCCCATGAGCGCGGCCCCTTGAACCATGTGCTTGCGATCTCCGCGCGAGGTCAGGAGCAGATCGAGGATCGTCAACCCTGCCACAGGGAGTACAAAGCGGGCATGGAGGCCGAGTATTTGCCCCAGCCCGGCGGCAGCCCCGGCGAACAGCCAGCCAGAGAGCTTGCGGCGGCGGGCGGCGCGGGCGATCTGCCAGATCACAAACAGAGCCAGCGCGGGCGCTAACCCGGATTCGATGCCTATCCGCGTCATGATCACGCCGGAGACAGTGTAGGCGATGCTCAGGGAGACAAGAATGGCAGGGAGCCGAGTACTCGGCGCATGGGGATCGATGCGCCACAGCGCGCGAAAACAGGCATAGGCCAGCGGCACAGTCAGAATTCCACCCAGCGCCAACACCCAGCGCGCGGAGGTGACCGTCGGGAGTCCGAGCAACTGCGTCAGGGCGGTAAGGTACACCAGCCCCGCGTTCGCGCCACCGAACGAAGTGCGATAGAACACCTGCCAGGGTGCGCCTTCCAGCAGTTCACGCGCACGCAGCACAAACCAGAGTTCGTCGTACCATGCCGGGGGTGGAAGCGTACCGAGCCGCACGATCCGCAGTACGGCAGCCCACAGGGAGATGAGGGTTAGCACGGGCAAGGCGCGGAAGCGGCGATCAGAGGCGGTATATGCTTGCATAATGACAAGTGTAACAAGCGTCACACAAATCTCGCAAACGGCTGGACATTTCCGCCATTCTGTGCGCATAATACAAAAATCTACAATGTGGAGCCTATTCTTATAAGGCCCGAACGCATGGAAAACCCTGCGATTTCTCCAACCCATCGGCTCATGAATGCGGTCGCTGCTCTGCACTCGATTGGTTCGGAAATCAGCATGCAGCAGGATTTGCCCTCCCTGCTCACCATCATCATCCAATCCGCTCTGGAGCTATTGGATGTGGATGGGCATGGGGCGGTCTATCTGGCAAACCCGGAACAAACGAGGTTGACGATTTCTGCTGCGATTGGGATTTCGGAAGAATACATTGGCACGGAGCTGCTTGTTGGCGAAGGGTTGGCTGGCACAGCTTTTGCAAGCCGAGAGTCACTCACTGTGCAGCGCTATGGAACCTGGCAAGGGCGCTCACCGCGCTTTTCTGGGCTGGATATTCATGCGATTGTCAGCATTCCTCTTCGCTGGCGGGATCATGTGATCGGGACGCTCAACCTTGCCTCAGCGCGTGAAGACTACGAGTTTTCGGAAGACTCTATCTGCCTGGCGGAATTGTTCGCTTCGCAGGCTGCGATTGCGATCAGCAATTGGCGGCTGGCACAGGCAGAACGGAAGGCCCGCCAATCTACCGAGGCGCTCCTTCAGGCGTCGCTTTCACTCTCTTCTTCCCTGAGTTTGCAGGAAGTTCTGGAGCAGATTCTGAAGGAAGTAGATCGCGTTTTGCCCTACAGAACCGCCATCGTAGCGACCCTGGAAAGCGGCTTGCCGGAAATTACGGCACTGGCCGGGTTTGATGACCCGGAGGGAGCGCATGAAGCACTCTCACGCATTCACTACCGAGAGAACCCGGTCTTTCAGAAGATCGTGCGCGAGCAGCATCCGGTGATCGTCTCCGATGTACGTGAGATGCCAGGCTGGGAGAGCCAGCCAGCAACGGAGTACATTCGAGGTTGGATGGGGGTTCCGCTGGTCGCGCGGGATCAGACTATCGGTGTGCTGATGCTGGATAGCGATCAGATCGGGGCGTATACCGAAGATCAATCCGCGACTGCCCGTGCGTTCGCGGCTTCCGCTGCGATTGCCATCGAGAATGCACATTTGTACCAGGCAGTTGAGCAGCAAGCGGAGAATCTAGAACTGCTAGTCGCCGAGCGCACCGGGGAGGTCGCGCGGCAGCAGGAGGAGATGAACCTGATCCTGGAAAGCGCGGGGGAAGGGATCATCTTTGTCGATCCCAGTGGTGTCCTGGAATATGCCAACCCGGCATGGTATACCATCACAGGGTTGACGGAAAAAGAGGCCATCGGGA
>JAHEME010000568.1 GCA_024643825.1 Chloroflexota bacterium
CCCCTATCTCAACTTTGCTGCTTGTGGGCTTATCCCATCGCTTCGCGTGCTTGCCGCACGATCTCGGCGATCTGAGGGAGGTGTTCCATATCGTGCTTCAGGCCGAACAGCGTCATGCCGATGGCATTCATCGCGCCATATTTTTCTACATAGCTGCGCTGATCGTAGAGGTTGTCAAGGTGGGGTTCGCCAGGCCATGTATCAAGGAAGGCCAACCGCATGCGGCGGCTTTCTTCCAGGCGGTGGACGATCTGCTGGGTGGTGGTGAGGGTTTGCCAGGGGACTTCGTAGCGGTTGCGGCCCTTGATCTGCGTGCCGCGTGCCAGCATCGATCCATGCGCGGTGCGTTCTTCGGCGCTGGCGGTTGCATGGACGATCACATGAGCCAGTGTCCACGCAACGTTTAGCTCGTGCTCTGTAGCGGCCCAGGGATCGTCTGCTTCGGGGTCTTCCGGCACAAAGGTCACATAGCTGTCGGGGATGCCGCGAACGCAGTCCAGCATCCGGTCGATGATGTCGTTGGTAATCCGCACCAGATCATCGCGGGTGTAGTTTTCCTGCACATCGGCCAGCTTCACATCAGGGGGAATTTGAAATGCAGAGATCACGGGTTTCGCTCGTTCCTTAGATAATAGTCTATCCCCATGATGCGATGGGGCGGAAGAATCTTTCGCATCAACGGCGAAAACGACCTTTACCGATTCTTGATCGACCAGTCGAAGCTGATCTCCGGGTCGTCAAAATCGATGCGCATTTCGTCGGGGTTGGCCGGGTCGTAGCTGCTGGTAACGTGATAGAACAGCAGGATGGGTTTATTGCCGATCACCTGATAGCCGTGCGCGATCCCGGCGGGGATGAGTACCAGCAGGGGGTTGTCTTCCCCGGCGTAGATCTCCTGCGACACGCCTTTGGTTGGGGAATCGGGGCGGCGGTCGTAGAGGGCGATCCGCGCCATGCCATCGGCTATGTACCACACATCGTCCTGATCTTCGTGCCAGTGGAAGGCTTTGATCACGCCGGGGTAGGTCTTGGTGATGGCGGTCTGCCCGAAGTGGCGAAGGAGGTTATCGTCATCGCGCAGAATCTCGCGGAAGTAGCCCCGGTCATCCGAGTGCGTGACCAGCTTCTTGATTACAACGTCATGAATTTTCCCCATGATGTCTCTTTCTGATGTTGTGTTTTGACCGGCGGAACGCTGCGCAGCGAAGGCCGTCATGCTTATTCCGAAGGTGGGACGGGGGTACCCGTCTCCAACGCCTTCCGCACGTCGCGCTCGTGGATCATGTTGTGACGGTAGACGAGCTTCAGGAACTTTTCGAGCTTATCCCAGCCAAACCACGGATGCCACGATTGGCGTTCGAGGTCGGGATCGTCGATGCTCTGCAAGAAGGCGATAGTCCCCGCGCGCACGCTCTGAAACTGGGCGATCAGCCTATCAGGAGTCCAGTCATCCATCTGCCCGACTTCGCGTGCGTTGAACTCGTCAATGTCGAAGTCTTCTGGCGTGGTCGTGTCGCCCCGCATGGCGGCAGCGAAGATGTCCTCGAAGCTCGACTCGGCAGACACGAAGTGGCACAATACCTGACGCACATCCCATTCTGGCCCGGTCGTGTAGACTTGCTGGCCCCATGCTTCCGGTGTCAGCCCACCAAAGTACGCGGCGGTTTCTTCGGCCTTCGCCTGCATCCGTGTGATGATGTCGTCCGTCTTTGCGCCCATAGCGATTATGCCTCTGGTAAACCCAGCGCGCGGCGTAGATCGGCCTCGTGCAGTTGGTTGTGCTTGTAAACAATCTTGATGTTGTTCTCCAACGTTTGAACGCCCTCAGTGGCATGGCGGCCTTCGCGGTCGAGTTCGTCGTCGGTTAGCCCGCTGACGAACGCGATCATCGCGGCGCGGCCTTCTTCAAATAGCGGCACGAGTTCTTCCGCTGGGAGGTTGGCAAACTTCGCTACACGGCTGGCGTTGTAGCGGTCGAGGTCAAAATCATCTGCCACGCCCGCCCCGCCTTCTTGAATGCTTTTGTATAACCGCAGCAGCGACTGCTCGGAGGAAACCAGATGCGAGAGCAGCGTCCGCACATCCCATGTTGCGCCCTCGGTATACACGGGCGTGTCCCACTGATCGGGAGTCAGGCTGCGGAACAGGGCCAGCGTTTCTTCTTCGCGCTCGCGCAGGCGCGAGACCAGATTGTCGATGCGTTCAGACACAAAGGGCCTTCCATGAGTGCGTCTTCCGAATGATGGCGCATAGTGTAGCAGACGACGCGCGAAGAGTCACGATGGGATTCCGCGAATTCAAACGTAGGGACGCGCAACCTGCGCGTCCGGGCAACTCGGCAAGACTTGCCTCATTCCTCATCGCCTACACCTGATGTATAATGCTTACACTGCCTCTGTCCGCCGGAGTCAACCACCGTGCCCGATCTCTTCCTCAGCTATAGCCGTGATGATCGTGTCTTCATGCACACGCTACTCGCCAATCTCCGCAAGGTGGGTTTCAATGTGTGGATCGATGAGGAACACCTGACCGTTGGAACACCCGAATGGCAAACCGCGATTGAAGAAGCCGTCAAGCGTGTCGATGCCCTGGTCGTCATTCTCACACCATCGTCTAAAGCCTCGAAGTGGGTCAACATCGAACTGACGCTGGCGGAGATGTTCGGAACTCGTATCTTCCCGGTATTGGCTGCTGGCGAGAAGCAGACCGCAGTTCCTTTACCTTTGCTCCTTGCCCAATACGCCGATATGCGGGGTCGCTCCGATTACGAATCCGGCTTTCGCGATCTGATCAAAGGGCTGGCTGCCCATACCGAATTGACCATTGGCGAGTTCAGCATGGATTTCTCTGGCGAGCCGCGTGTCCAGATTAGCGTATATGGCAGCCATGAAGGAGCCATCGTTGCCATCGGCGGCGATAACCTCGGCGACATTCGCATCGACTCCGAACCTCCCTCACCCTCCCGCCACCCCTACGAACCTGAAATGATCCTCATCCCCGCCGGGCCGTTCCTGATGGGCAGCCCAAAATCCGATCC
>JAHEME010000569.1 GCA_024643825.1 Chloroflexota bacterium
CCCAAAGCACTAATTACAGGCATAACGGGCCAGGATGGATCGTACCTTGCAGAATTCTTGCTTGCCAAAGGATACGAAGTCATTGGCCTAGTACGGCGTACTAGCACCCTTAACTTTGCTCGGATCGGGCACATCCAGGACAAGCTCACTCTGATATCCGGGGACCTTCTGGATCAGACTTCCCTAATGCGCGTGCTTTCTGAGCATCGGCCTGACGAAGTCTATAACCTGGCTGCACAAAGTTTCGTCCAGACCTCATGGACTCAGCCAGTATTCACAGGAGAGGTAACTGCACTGGGAGTTACTCGCCTGTTAGATGCAATTCGCGCGGTGGATCCATCTATTCGATTCTACCAAGCCTCAAGCTCAGAACAATTTGGAAAGGTGCGGGAAGTTCCTCAGAGAGAAACAACTCCCTTCTACCCGCGCAGTCCGTATGGAGTGGCGAAAGTATATGCACATTGGATTACCATAAACTATCGTGAGAGCTACAGTATGCACGCTACGAGTGGGATCCTCTTTAATCATGAGTCTCCACGGCGCGGCCTAGAATTCGTCACCCGAAAAGTTACGGATACTGTAGCCAGGATCAAGCTTGGTCTATCAGACACGCTTGCCCTAGGAAACCTGGAAGCTCAACGAGACTGGGGATTCGCTGGAGACTACGTCCGTGCGATGTGGCTGATGCTCCAACAGGAACACCCGGATGATTATGTGATCGCCACTGGGGAAACACACTCGGTTCAACGTCTTTGTGAGGTCGCATTTGACTATGTGGGACTTGACTGGCACAAATATGTTGTGCAAGATCAACGATTCATGCGCCCAGCAGAAGTTGATCTTCTGGTAGGCGATGCATCAAAAGCCGGGGCGGTTCTAGGGTGGGAACCAGAAATTACGTTTGAACAACTGATCCAAATGATGGTCGAAGCAGATCTGAAACGGAATAAGACGGGAGAGGCGAACGGATGAACGGCACTGCAATTGTGTTCGGCACTGACGGCTGGCGTGGTCAAATTGCAGAAGATTACACCTTTGACAATGTGCGACGATGCGCTCAGGGATTCGCGCGCTACTTGCTTGAGCATGACGGGGCGAACAAAGGGGCCGTAGTTGGATATGACCAACGCTTTGCATCCGAGCATTTTGCAGCCGCAGCCGCAGAAGTTCTTGCCGGGAATGGGATCAAGGTGTGGCTAACCCAGGAAGCAACCCCTACCCCGGTAATTTCCTATGGAGCAGTTCATCTGGGTGCAGCCGGGGCCATCAATATTACCGCATCCCACAATCCCCCGACGGATAATGGGTTTAAGGTGCGCGATCATAACGGCGGGGCCGTAGCTCCTGAGGGGTTGAAACAAATTGAGTCTTATATCCCCGCTATTGAGAATGTCAAGCGGATGCCCCTCCAACAGGCCGTCGATCAGGAGGAAATCCGCTATTTCGATGCGGCAGCCCCTTATCTCGATCATCTTCAAGAGTTGATTGACGTTGAGCCAATCAAACAAGCAGGATACACAATTCTGGTAGACCCCATGTGGGGGAACGGAATCGGGTGGTTGCCTCGTTTGCTCAGCGATGGCAAAACGACCATCACTGAGATTCACAATGAGCGCAACCCAGTATACCCGGACATGAAGCGCCCAGAACCGATTCCGCCCAACGTGGATTCAGGATTAAGACAGACCACGAAAATGGGTGCCGATGTGCTCGTGATCTTCGATGGAGATGCTGATAGGGTCGGCGCAGGTACAGAGCATGGAGTTTTCATTAATCAGCTCCAAATGTATGCTCTCCTGGCATTGTATCTGCTGGATGTTCGTGGACAGAGAGGGCCGATTGTCAAAACTCTCTCCACAACAACGATGCTTAACAAACTCGCCAAGCTCTATGATGTTCCTGTTTATGAGACAGGGGTTGGGTTTAAATTCGTTGCTCCAAAGATGATCGAAACCAATGCTCTCATAGGGGGCGAAGAAAGCGGTGGCTTTGCCTTTCGAGGCAATGTGCCAGAAAGGGATGGCATCCTCGCCGGATTGTATCTGCTAGACTTCATGGTACAGAAGAACCTTAAACCTTCGCAGTTGCTTGAATACTTATTCAGCAAAGTGGGCCCGCATTACTACAATCGGATTGACACCCGGCTGGAGAGCAACGAACAGCGCGAAGAAATACGAGCGCGCATCACCGATGACGCAAGATTAGGTAAGCCAGAAACAGTGGCAGGAATGACCGTCACAAGCATTGATACCACCGATGGGTTTAAATACAATCTAGAGGATGGTGGATGGCTGTTGGTTCGATTCTCTGGCACGGAACCGTTGATCCGTGTTTACTGCGAAACTACTCGCGAAGACCTGGTTGAGGAAATACTTCAGGCAGGACTTCTTATTGCTGGTATTTCATAGCGATCCCTAGTGCAACGGCTAGTTGATACCCATTGCCATCTGGATCTGACTCAATTCGATGCAGATCGTTCTGAAGTCATTGATCGCGCGCTTGCTCGCGGAATTACAACTTTGGTGGTTCCCTCTATCGATTTGCCAAGCTGTGGCCAAGTCACGAAATTGGCAGACCAGTATGATAACGTGTACGCAGCGGTAGGGATTCATCCAAACGACATTTCTGCTGCCTCTAGCATTGAGAGCGTGATTGGGCAGATCCGTACTTTTGCAGAACACCCCAAGGTGATCGCCATTGGTGAAATTGGGCTTGATTACTACTGGGACAAGACAACTCCCTTAGACCAACGAAAGTGGCTGTCCGCGCAGCTTGACCTGGCCGCTGAACTCGATCTCCCGGTTATTCTCCATAATCGCGAATCAACTTCTGATCTGCTTGACCTCCTCCGCGATTGGGTTAGCACACCGATTCCCTCGAATTCTTCGTGGTCACCCGGTGTGCTACATTCCTTTTCTGGAACATGGCTTGATGCCCAAGAAGCCCTTACGATGGGCTTCTATCTGGGTTTTACTGGCCCCTTGACGTATAAGAACGCAGATGTGATGCGAGAAGTGGCTGCGAGAATCCCA
>JAHEME010000570.1 GCA_024643825.1 Chloroflexota bacterium
GGTAGTCTTCCGGCGTAGGGGCCAGCGACTCGATGCTTTCGTCCAGGGTTGGGTGATCAACTATCTGTTGAAAATATGCGCTGGGGTTGCCCACGATCTGATCGAGTTCGCGGAAGGGGCGATGATGCCGATACATCTCGCGATATTTTGAAATCCAGAACGGGTACTCGGTGAACAGGTTGCCGTTGCCCGTCCGCCCACTGGTGAAGGTCGCCCACTGGATTTCATACGAGAAGGCCATATTGCGCTGCCGGGGGAAGTCCACGCCGGGGTGGGCGGCTGCCGCCGGGACGATGGTGGTGAGATGCGGCGGGAAGGCGCGGGCGGTGCTCCATTGATTCATGCCCGCATACGATCCGCCCCACATCGTCACCTGACCCGTACACCACGGCTGCTCCGCCAGCCACTCGACTACATCATGACCATCGCGGGATTCATTCCCGCCCATGCCATCGAACTCGCCCTCGGAATTTCCACGCCCCCGGCAGTCCACCAACACGAAGGCGTATCCATGCTGAGAGAAGAACATCGCCCGTTCATGGTATGAATCGGCGATATAAGGGGTCATCGTGAAAATGGTTGGGACGCGTGCTTCGCCCGTCGGGCGGTACAGCGTGCCGTTCAGCCGAACCCCATCCCGCATGGGGATCGGCACACCCCAGGTGAGGTCAACCATATAGAATTTCGCGCTTGACGACGATGAACCCGTCATCGCCGCTGCCGCTCATCCCTACAACGTCCCAGCCTTCAAGACCGATCTCTTCCAGGTGCTTGTGCAGTTCGAGTTTCTGGCTGTAGCCGATCCCCGGCGGACGCTCATTATCGATCTCGGTGACGATCACTTTGCGGCTGGTCGATTCAAAGAAGAAGCGTATCGTATGGTACTCCCATTCCTTGCGCATAGCGGCCTCCCCAAATGGATGAAATGCATTCTGCTGCCTGGCGGGTATCTCATTGTCCTTCACGCGGCGAAACTCTTATGCAACGATAGCACAACCCGCCTTCATAGGCGACTCTGGTAGAGGGTGCAAATTGTGAGACGACGGGGAATCAAAAAGAGGAGAATGAATTGGGCCGCTTCTCAGGCGGCGTGAGCGTGGTGGGGGGTGTTTCCATCGAGTATCTCGCGCACAGCGGGGCTATCCAACAACTGTAAGGCGAGGGTGACATCGCCCTGTGCCAGCGTGCAGGCATACAGCAGCGTGTGTCCTTCACGCCGGGCGGTCGTATTGCCGATCACCTGCCAGCCTTCGCGCAGCAGCGTAATGAGTACATCCCCGGTAGCGTACTGTCGGTCTGGCGACCAGTAGCGTGGTTCTACGATCCAATCTTTCACGGGTTCCTCCTTTCCCATAGACTCTACACTCAGGATAGCATCTCTGTGTTAAGAGGAATTGCGTACGCGTTAAGGGTTTGTTAAGCGTACGCCGCCATGATTCAGCATCTCAGAACGGCAGCAGCCCCATCACGTACGCCCCGGCAGCGATGGCAATCACCAGCAGGAATACGAACACCACAACAAAGATCAGCCACGGTACGCGGCGGCGTGCTTTGCTGGGCTGCGCAGGGCGCAGACTATCCAATGTGACGGGCGCGGTTCCCGCGAAGGGGTCTAACTCATCGGGCACGGCCATGCTGCCTGCGGGCGCAGACACGAAGCCGTCAAGGTCGATGTCTGCCAGTGGTGCATCGATGGCGGTCTCTTCCGCCGCGCGCAGGTCAGGGCCCCCCATGAAGGCGTCTTCTGGGGGCGGGGTCTGCTGGACACGCTGGGAGACCACTGTCGCGCGGGCTGCGTCTTCGGCGGCCTGCAAGCGGTTGAGGTGCAGGGTGGCCCACGGATGCCCCGGCTCCAGACGGAGCACGTTGTTCAGACAGTCGATGGCCTGCTTGCGATCTGTCACCACCTGCGCCATTACCACCCAGGCGGCGACAAGGTCAGAATCCTGCCGCAGTATAGCAGAAGCGATTTGCCGGGCCTCGCTTTTGTGGCCCGCCTTAGCTAATTCAACGGCTCTGGAAATCTGGTCATCAACCATGCCATGCTCCTCCGTCGCAAAAAGGGAATGCGCAGTAATGATGCAGCAATAAGTAAAGAAATGATGACCCTTGTTCGCCATTATACGCCAGTCAGCGCGTGTGGGATAGTGACCTGCGTCAAGAGCGCGCTATCGATTTGCGCATTCTGTTAGAATCTACGATCATCTAGACTCCCTTCTTCTCGTAAGGGTAGTTTCAATCTTTGGGGTTGCGGGGATAGGCCGTTTCATACTATCCTCTTCTTATGGGGGGATGGAATACTAGCGCAGGCGGATGTTGGTGAGCGCAAGTAGACCATCCGGGCATGCAGTTTACAGCGATGTGGAGCGAAGGTTATGTCGTCAACGATGACACCTGATCCTCTGCCGATGGCAGAGGTCCCGGAGGCCGAGCAGGACTTCTTCGGTAGTCTATACCGCCGTATATTCGGCACGATCCAGAATAAGATTGTGCTGCCGTTCCTGCTATTGACTCTGGCTGTGACCGTTCTGGGCACCTTCGTTGTCACGCGGCTGGTGGCCGCCAGCTTGCAGGATCGGTTGACGACGCAGCTTCTGGAAACCAGCCGGGCGGCCAGTGACAGCATTGTCTCCCTCGAACGTCACCAGTTGGATGTGCTGCGGCTGGTCGTGTTCACAGTGGGTGTGCCTGATGCTCTGGAAAATCGCGATTCTCAGGTGCTTGATGACAGTCTCATCGCCCTGGGGTCAAATCAAAATGTGTATTTACTCCTCGCCCTCGCCCCTGACGGGACGGTGATCGCCAGTGCGCAGCGCGGCGCGAATGGCGACTTCACATCAGGCGTTCTGGATGGGCAAGACCTCAGCAACGAAGCTCCCGTCCGGCCTGTTCTGGAAGAGACCATTGATGAGTTTGGCGATAAGTATGCCGGGGTGGTGACTCTGGAAGGAGAGCCGATCCTGCTGACGGTGGCCCCGGTTCGCAATGCCGAGGATCGCCTGGTGGGAGTGGTGGCGATGGGA
>JAHEME010000571.1 GCA_024643825.1 Chloroflexota bacterium
TTTTGATGAGACGTGGACGAACCAGGTTCGTGTCAGTGAGATGGCGCTTGAGCGCGGGAAGCGGTTGGTAGAAAGCGGTAAAGAAGTCGTGATCCTGATGGACAGTATTACGCGGCTTGCGCGCGCCTACAATCTTGTCGTGCCCCCCAGTGGACGAACCCTTTCCGGCGGACTTGATCCGAGCGCCCTCTATCCACCCAAACGATTCTTTGGGGCAGCCCGAAACATTGAGGAGGGCGGCTCGTTGACGATCATAGCGACCTGCCTTGTCGATACCGGATCACGCATGGACGACGTGATTTACGAGGAGTTCAAAGGCACGGGCAATATGGAACTGCACCTATCGCGCAAGCTACAGGAGCGCCGTATCTTCCCCGCCTTCGATATCGAGCGATCCAGCACTCGCCGCGAAGAAATGCTCCTCGGCCCGGATATCCTCCAACGTGTATGGTTGATGCGTCGGATGCTGGGCCACATGCTGGCGGCTCCGCCAAATGGGGCCGGAATGGATATCACAGGCGCGACTGAGGCGATTATCGACCGGCTGCGCCGCACAGAAACAAACGAGGAATTCCTCGAACTGCTGACCGAGAGCTAATAAGGGCGGTTCTTTCGAGGAGACTGTGGGTGCAATTCAGAGGGACATAGAGACCGTGTTTTCGTGTTTGACACATCAAGGGGATTCGGCTACAGTTCCCTCAGTTTCCGGCGGGGTGTTCGCCTCTTCGCCGGGGTTATCCTTATCCATGTCCATTCTCTATCCGCGATCTGCGACAGCAAACCGTTTTAGGAGTATCCATGCGTGAAATTACCGTTGCCACTGTGCAAATGAAGCCCGATCTCGGTGAAATCGAAGACAATCTGGTTAAGATGTCTGATTTGATCACCAAGATTGCCAGCCAACAGAAGGTGGACTTGATTGTGTTCCCGGAATTGATCACCAGCGGCTATGAGCTTGGTGTCAAGTTCACACAGGTGGCTCAAATCATCCCCGGCCCGACGGTCAACTTGCTAGGGCAGCGGGCACAACAATTGGGTGTATACATCGCTTTTGGTATGGTGGCGAAGGAACGCGTCGAAAGCATCATCTACGATGCGGCGGTGTTGGTCGGACCAGATGGCGAATTGATCGGGGAGTACCGCAAGACGCATTTGAAAGGTGAAGAACGTCTAGCTTTCCGTGAGGGGTTCAAGCTCCCGGTCTTTGATACCGAGTTTGGGACGGTAGGCATGATGTTGGGTTGGGACCTCGCCTTCCCGGAAGTCGCGCGCAGTCTTGTGCTCGAAGGAGCGGAGCTTCTGGTCTCTCTGGGAAGCTGGGAGAAAGACGATATTGACGAATGGAAGACGCTTCTCAAAGCGCGCGCGTATGAAAATGCTGTTTTCGTGGCAGGTGCAAACCGCGTTGGCGAAGACGTCACTCTGACATTTGGCGGTGAGAGCATGATCGTTGGGCCGCGAGGCCGTATCCATGCGTCGCTATCGGGCGAAGAAGCGGCCCCTCCTGCTCCGGCTGAAAAGGAAAAGAAGGAAGGGGAGGCGGCTGAGAAGGACAGCAAGGAAAAGAAGCCCGCTGCCCCGAAGTTCCAGGAAGGGTATGCGGTAGCTCGCATCGACCTTGATGAGGTGAAGAAGCATCGGGAAGAGCGTCAAACCCTCCAGGCACGCCAGCCAACGGCTTATCGAACTCTGGTGCGCAAGTATTAGGGTTTTGCAGCATTGCTGTGAATGCTTCGTAGGAACAATCGTAGAGCCTTTCCCCCTCTCTCATGCGGCTGATGACCTGGAGAGAGGGGGTTTGCTATCTATAAAGATAGTAAGAAGAAATCCCCATTGCATAGGCATGGAGAGTGCTTTACAGTCAGGAGTACCAACAAATGTGGAGAGGAGTGTGAGGAGTCTATGAGTGCTGAATCTAAGGCACATATCCTCATTGTGGATGATCGACGGGAAACGGCCCGAAGCATCCGGGCTGCTCTGGAAGAGCTTCAGCGCTCGTATGTGATCGCGGCTGTCCCTTCCGGGGAAGAAGCCATGCTGGAATTTCAACGGATTCCGTTCGATCTGATGATCACGGAAACACGTCTGCCGGGAATCTCCGGTCTGGAACTGAGCGAACGGGCGCGGGCACGAACCCCCGATCTGCCCATCATTCTGACGACCAGCCAGGGGATCGACGATGTGGCGGATGCCCTGGGGAAGTTGGAGGTTGACGGGATTCTTGAGAAACCTCTAGATATGAGTGCACTCATCGGGGCAGTTACGCACCTGCTGGGCGGGAATGAGTTCCAGGGTGCGCAGTCTACGAGCCGCCCCTCAACGGCGGACAGCCCGGCGGTTGATCCCCGAAAGGTCGTTCGGGAATTATCGGGGCTGCGCGCTGAGATTGGGGCCAATGCCGCTGCTCTGGTAGGACACGATGGTATGGTGATCGGGCAGGATGGCGACTTTGATGATTCGCTGCGCTTTGGCGATCTGGCGCAGTTGCTGGCACAGACCTTCCGCATGTCTGCTGAGATTGGTTCTTATCTGGGAAACGGCAGCACCGGGGCCATGAATTATTACCCCGGTCACTGGTATGATCTCTACGCACTGGCGGTTGCGGGGGGGACGTTTCTGGTAGTGGTATTTCCGGGGGACAGTCAGAAGCACATGGGGGCGGTTCTCCGGTTTGGGCGTTCGACTGTCGAGGTGCTGGCACGCATGATGACCCCTGCGACAGGTTCGCGCAGCGAGGGAGAAATGGTCATTCTCAAGAAGACGGGATCACTGAAGAAGAAGACCGGCAGGCTTGCCCCAGCCACTTCAGATGCTCCTGAGGAGGACGAATTCTGGGAAGAGGAAGAAGACGCCCCGGTTGCTTTTGCCGAACTCCTCGAAGATGACGGGCCTACTCAAACGCTTGATCTTGACTTCGATGATCTGGATGCCGAGTTGGAAGGCCTGGAGGATGTCGGAGGGTTCTGGGAGGAAGCGGAGTCGGATGTAAGCACCGCAGGGACAGACTCAATTTCA
>JAHEME010000572.1 GCA_024643825.1 Chloroflexota bacterium
AATATGGGTTCCACCCGGTTCTCTGGTGCGATAGATGGAATGGCCCTGCTGGGTGAGAACTTCGTCCAGCAGGGCGATCTGGGTGGTCTTGCCGCAGCCATCCGGCCCTTCAAAGGTGATTAGCATAATCGATCATTCACGGTAGATGCGTACATGGCGTTCCGGCTCTTTGCCGTAGCTGTGTGAGGTCAGGTTTACCTGCCGCACGATCTCGTGCTGCTGACGGCGAATACTGGCCTTCTGCGGCATGAGATCGACCGTCGAAGCTCCGTTCAGAATCGCTTCGATGCCTTCTTGCGCGTCGCGGATGGCCCGCGCCAGCGGATCGTCTGCATTCATTTGAACGTCGAACACGTCTACCAGGAAATCTTCCATCTGCGTGACGGTGTTCGACCGGATCACGTAGATGGGGATGCCACGCTGTTCCGCGTCCGAGACGAGTCGTGGACGGCGGCGGTAGAAGTTCTTGAGCGTGAGGAGAGCATCGGCTTCTTCCAACGAGTCCACGACATTGAGGGGCAGCTTGAAGCGTCGAGCCGATTCGATCAGGCGGTTGCGGGCGACGCCATAAGCGTATACCCGCAGCATCTTGAGTGACTCGCGGTTGGGAATTTGAATCTCCAGCCCTTCTTCGGATTCGTCATCGGGATGATTTTCCCCGTGATCGCCATTCCGATCCTGGCGGGGTTCGCCCTTCTTGCTCTTGCGCCCGTTGCTTGGTTTTTCATAGGCGGGCGGTTCCGGCGGCTTCTCGATCACGATTTCGCCGTCTGGCGTGCGCCGCCGAACTTCTGGCGGTGTGGGTCTGCCGCGCAGCAGGGTATCGACCGCGATACCCACCTCGTGGTGAACCATCAGCGTGTGGCGATCTTGCAGTTCGATCAGCACATCGAAGGTCGGTGGGGCGCGGCGTTCGAGCACCGTCTTCTGAGTCCCCCGGCGGCGGGCTTCCTCATCGGAAAGTGTGACGCTTTCGATACCGCCGACCAGATCAGAGAGCGTTGGGTTCAACAGCAGATTATCGAGGCTGATCCCGTGCGCTGTGCCAATCAACTGCACGCCGCGTTCTGCGATAGTGCGAGCGGCCTGCGCTTCGAGTTCGCGGCCAATCTCATCGATCACGATGACTTCCGGGTTGTGATTCTCGACCGCTTCGATCATCACTTCATGCTGAAGGCTGGGGGTGGGAACCTGCATACGGCGGGCTTTGCCAATTGCCGGATGCGGGATGTCGCCATCGCCACCAATTTCGTTGGAGGTATCTACGATCACCACGCGCTTCTGCTCCGCCAGCACGCGGGCGGCTTCGCGCAGCATGGTCGTCTTGCCGACACCAGGACGCCCCAGAAACAACATACTCTGCCCGGACTCGATCAAATCCTTGATGATGTCAATCGTGCCAAACACGGCACGACCTACGCGGCAGGTAAGCCCTACGACTTCGCCGCGACGGTTGCGAATCCCTGATATGCGGTGCAGGGTTCGTTCGATCCCTGCGCGGTTATCTGCATCGAAATCACCGACCTGAAGCACCACGAGATCGATGGCCTCCTGAGTGACTTCTTTGTCCCCCAGGGTGTATTCGCCATCGGTGTATCGTGCTGTGGGGACTCGCCCCAGATCCAGAATTACTTCCAGGAACTCATCATAGCGGTCGATCTCTTCGATTGACTGAGCTATTTCCGATGGCAAGATTGCCATCAAGCTGCTTAGATCGTCTGTGATTTTTCGTTCCATGCGTTCCTATCAAACCCTCATCATACGTTGGTGTGTGCTCCCAGGATGCTGTGTGAAGTCCCGGTGAGATTGCTTTCTTCTCGAAACTCAGTCATCGGAGTTGGGAGGGCGGCTCCATCGATTGAGCGAATCGATTGGAAGTCCTCGCGCGCTTTGATCCGGGCGGTGGTGTGGCGTACCATGACTGCCTGTGACGCTATGCGCTCAAACCCCAGATCAACCAATGCCGATTCCAGCCAGCCAATATACCGCCTCAGGCGAATATAGACGGGCCGCCTGTGCGCTTCCAGCATGAATAGTGCTCCATTGATCACCTCCCGCGCTTCCAATTCAACTTCGGGATGCAAATAGATTTCTGCCAGCACCCCGTGGTTGCCCTGATGAACGGCCACCATCGCGGCTGGCCCCTCTTTGCCATCCAGCACATAGCAAATATCGGCGCTGATCGGCTTTGGCTCGACCTGCTTGATCAGCGGCGGAACCAGCGCGGAGTACAGACTCAGCAGGGCAAGTTCCTGATGTGACCGCGCCTTGCGCAGTGTGACGTGACTCTCCGCAATGGGGGCTGGTTTCCGCTGCCACAGGTCCTGCCGAGCGTAGATCGCAAAATCAGCCTGCTTTAGCACTTCCAACGCCGGGTTGTGATCATCCACTTCTGCCGCGATGCTGAACGTTCCACGCTGCCCGGCCTGCGCTGTGAGTCCATCCAGCATGGTGAGCCACAGATTTTCATCTGCCCCTTCCGTAAGCGAAGGGGCGAGATAGGCCAGACGTGCATGACGCACTCCGTCCGGGTAATGCAGGGAAGCCATCGCCCCGCTGCTGCCGCGCCGCCGCAGAACAAAAATCTGGGTGCGCCCGATTCCCGTCAGTTGTACATGTCGCAAGTGGTCTTCGCCGATGGTCAGGCGCAGATGAGAGTCGAAACTCATGCCATGCCCTGCCAGGCGATATGCGAAGGGCAAATCGTGCCAGCGCAAGGGGCGAACATTGTGCATCCTCAGCCCCTTTGAGTACCCGAAGGTAGGATTCTAGTCACCGTTGCTTTGATTATAAGGCCGTTCTCACCGCAACTATACACGAATATGGTTGCGCCGAGGCAGTTCCTCGGCGCGTTCCGGTCGAGTCTTATGCTTGATTTTAGCACGCTGGTCGCCTCATGCAACCGAACTCAAACGATCCGGTGGACACTTAGGGTTCGTAAAAGAATAAGTGTCCAGATAGGGTAAACTAGAGAGGAGACAAGAGGAAATCAAAGACAGGTAAGCG
>JAHEME010000573.1 GCA_024643825.1 Chloroflexota bacterium
TCTACACGATCCGGGGTTCGCTGATCGGGTGGCAGGATCAGCCAGCAATGCTGAATCGCCTGGCGAATTGCCTGATCGACCATCATTGGCCCCATCATAAGCATCTGTGTCCCAGGGTCGATCCGGGTTACTTGTGCTGGGCGTGGCCCAGTTCCCTTTTCGGTTTCAGACATTTTTGTATCTCCGAATGTTCACATCCCCGGCGGCAGCCCCGGTTGCGACGGGGTGGCGAGGTAGGCGGCTGCTGCGCCAGCGGCGGCACTGAGCATCGCCCCCAGCAGGCCAAAACACATGCCGACTCCGACTCCGCCGCCATAGTACCCTGCGACCTGCACCGGGTCGTTGAGATCGGGCATGGACATTCCAAGGATAGACGGCATCCCCATCGACTTGATCAACGTGAGGGCCAGCAGCCCGCCGATCAACTGCCCGACGAGGATCAGGCCACCTGCCACCAGCCCGGCAATCGCCCCGGTCCGCGCGCCATCGGCTTGAGATGAAGGGGATTCTCCCCGTGCGGCGAGGATTCCCGCCAGCACCCCGGCGATCAGGGCGACAAACGGGCCGCAGATTCCCATCAGGGCGCTGACAGGGATATTCACCAGCAGACCCACGACACCGACGATCAGGCCGAAACGCATACGAGGTTGCATGAGAGTCCCTTTTAGGTTGGGAGGATGTCTGCCATCATAGGAATTTTTGCGTGGATGGCAAACGGCGTTGGCTTATTCCTCGATGCGCTCGTTGATGCGCTTCCACATCTCGGAGGGCATGTCGGGGATGCGGTCAGAGTCCAATGGGCGGCTCAGATCCCAGGCGATGTCTTCCAGAACGGGGCTCATCGGTGAATCGGGTGCGAAGGTCAGCATCGGTTTGCCGGCGTTGACGGCCTGCGCGCAGCGATGGTCGTGCGGCAGCGTGTAGGTTACTTCACGTTTGATGACTTTTTCAATACGGTCGGCATCGTAGCCGTCGTCGGAAAAGGTGGAATTCACCACCAGATGCACGTGATCCCGCTTGACGTGCAGCGTATCGAGGGTCTTCAGGGCAGGTACAGCCACGCGCAGCGAACCCACATCGGGAGGAACCGGCATCACGATGTCATCCGCCTGGTCAAGCACGTACAGCGAGAGTTCGGAGAAGAGGTGTGGCAGGTCGATGATGACGTACGCAAAGTTCCGGCGCAAATGATCTATGATTTTCTGTGCGTGCTCGGCGGTCATGAAGTCAGCGTCAACCGGGTTCAGGATGCCCCCCAGAAGCTGCACGCCAGAGGAATGGGCGACCATGTAGCTGCTGATGTCTTCCGCTTCGATCTGATCGATCTGTACCCGCGCGATTTCAGCCAGATTGTTGCGTGCAGGGAGGCTCATCATCACATCGCATGCCCCGATGGGCAGCCCCAGATCGAGCAGCGCGACTTCGTTCCGCCAGAGTTCGGTGAATGCGATGGATAGATTCACCGCTAACGTGGAGCTGCCAGCCCCACCACGCAGCGTGAAGACGGCGATCACCTTGCCCTGACCACGGCTATCTCCAGAGCCACCAAGCCTCGCACGGCGCAGCCGGGACTCGATACGGATCAGCAGTTCTTCGTTTTCAAATGGTTTGGTGATGTAATCGTCTGCGCCCGCCTCAAAGCCGCGAATTTTATCATTGGTGCGGCTCATGGCAGTAATAATGAGGATCGGTGTGGTAGCCGTCACCTTCATTTCGCGGAGCTTCTTGACAGCATCGAAGCCATGCATCTCTGGCATCATGATGTCCACCAGGATGAGATCGGGCTGCCACGCATCCGCGATCTCCAGGCACTCCGTTCCATTGGTGGCAAGGCGAACTGTATATCCTTTCCTGGTCAATAGGATGGATATCATCTCCGAGAATTTTGCATCGTCGTCGGCAATCAAGATACGTTCTGGCATCGAAGAAACCCCTTTCTTCACCCTGCGTAACATAGTAACCCCATCTGCGGAAACAGTAAAGTCTCAGAGCATGCCAGGATCCTCTCATGGAACATCGCATCGGTTGATGAGGACTATACGGGAGGGGGAGTACTTTGGGCCAGACCTTTTTTCTGCTACTTGATATTTCTATCGGACTGTCCTATGATAGAAATCTAATGCAATCACAGATTGTTGTTTCAGTGCGTGGGGTGCGCGGTGAGACGGGGTTCAAGGCCAACGCGGGGGCGTTCTGGTAATGGGCTGGTCGGGCAATCTGTAGGTTCCTCTATGGGTGTAAGGGGGGATGATGAGGGAATTCCTATCGATTCGCGTAAATACATCGGGACACGATACGGAAGTTGGGCAGTCGCTGGTGGAACTGTCCATCGGTATGATTCTGCTGCTGATCATGGCAATGGGGCTGCTCGACCTGGGGCGCATGTATTATACCTACGTGGCTCTGACCGATGCCGCCGGGGAAGCGGCGCTGTATCTTTCCGTCCAACCAGGTTGCGATTACGACGGCGTCGATGGTGAGGGTCATCCTACCTCTGATAACGGAACAGCCGGAGACCCCTGCGACCCGCCCAACAACGCCGCCTGGCGCGCTGAGCGAGCGGGGGGTGGGCTGGTGGATTGGTCTCAGGCTGCTATTGTGGTGGTTGAAGGCCCTCATCCTGCCGGGGTGGGAGAGATCGTGAGGGTTACCATCGAATACCCCTTCCAACTGCTGACACCCATCACGCCGGAATTCCTCGGTACCGATATCATTACCCTGCACGCAGAGGCCGTCCAGACGATCATCACCGAATAGCAAAGCTGCCGGGGAAGCGGAGAGGGGGGCCGTCCATTGGCCGGGAAACCGCATCGTTCTACCAGAGAGAAGGCGCAGGCGATGGCCGAGTTCGGCCTCGTGCTGCCCTTCATTCTCTTTCTTTCGATGGGCATCGCCGATTTTGGTCGGGCGATCTTTACCTATGCCCAGGCTTCCTACCAGCTTCGAGAGGCGCTGCGCTACGGGGCCATCACCGAGGCGGGCAGCGGAACCCCAAACTATACGAAC
>JAHEME010000574.1:0-2199 GCA_024643825.1 Chloroflexota bacterium
GGTACTGTTCGGCGGGCTGGCGTTGAGCGGTGGGTATCTGCGCTTCGGCAAACGGGAGTTGAGCCTGCTACCCGTTCCGCGCTCGCTGGCGGATCGGGACGGGTGGGATCCGAGTTGACGCTGAGGAGATGCCCTACTATACTTTGCAACGGGATAAGAGTATCCTATCAGTAATGATTCTTCCCAGGAGCCTTTCTTTTATGATCAGTCCCGATCTATTGAAAATTCTACGCTGCCCGGTGGCCGTTCATTATACGGATAAGGGCGACGATCCGGGGCGGCTGGAACTGGTTCACGATGGAATGTGGCTGGTGTGCGCCGATTCCGGCTACAAGTACCCGGTGTTGGATGATATTCCGGTGATGCTGGTGGATGTGGGGGAAAAGTACAAGGATACCGCTGTCAAAGACCTCCCCGTGCCGCCACCTGAAGTCCCCTGAACGATTGGCAACCGATGCCAGACCCTTGCTCGGAAAGGTGATCGATGACCGACAAGCTGCCTGCTGAAACGCGCATTCTCGTAGTAGACGATGATCCGAACCTTCTGGTGCTGCTCAGTAAGATGCTGATGCGCGTGGGGGTGACGCCAACCACAGCGGAGACGGGCAAGCAGGCGCTCGACCTGCTGAAGAATCACCCGCCATTCGATCTGCTAATACTTGATCTGATGCTGCCGGATATCGATGGGTTGGATATCCTGGCGCAGTTGCGCCAGGATACGACGTTCGACGCGATGCCCGTACTGATCCTCTCCGCGCGGGCAGAGCCGGATACCATCAAATTGGGGTTGGATCAGGGGGCCGATGGGTATCTCACCAAGCCCTACCTCCCCAACACGCTGACCAGCCGCGTGCGATCGGTGCTGGCAACGGGCAGGCGGGTGGAGTAACGGCCTCTTCTCTCTTGCTTACGGGCTGGACTACAGTTCTTCCCCATCAACAAACGATTCCCCATCGTAGTCTCTATCGTTGGCAATGCCACCCGGTAAGCGACGCGGCGCATCGTGCGGATCTTCTTCATAGAAATCTGCGTCTATCGTATCGCTGTCCTGGACATCAAAGTCAGCGCCTGGTGCGCGGCGGCGCGAACGCCGCTTGCGGGAGGTCGTGACCTCCTCGCCATTGACCATCACCTGCCCACGTACTGACCCGGTGCGCTTCCCCGATCCGAGAGCCAGATCGCGGTAGTAGTCCGCGCGGGAACCGCTGCCGCCGCTGCGATTCAATTCCGGGTAGCGGCCCTGCGTGGCTCCTTGCACCTGGCGCATGGCATCGCGGATGGGTGACTGGCGATCCTTGACGAAGTAGCGTCCGATCACCCAGGCGATGGTCAGGGTGGGGATCAACTGTGTGCCGGGGATTAGACTCTCGACGAGGGTGATCATCTTCAGGGAACCGAGGCCCATCATCTCCAGAATCATCCACGAGATCGGGGCGGAGAATACATCCAGCGCGCCGTCCAGCAAATCGAGCGCGATGGGGATGGTGATCGGGATGACCTGCATCACCTCGAAGAAATCCGCGTCGGGAGGAATGTTCAGATCGCGCACCTGCTGGGCCGCCATGAACAGCAGGGCGACTGCCCCCGCGATGGCTGCCGCTGCACAGATCCCGAACACCACCAGCGCGTCGCGTAAGGGGATTGCGTTGATGTCCATAATGGTTGAGTCTCCTGTTTGCTCCCGTGCCTGACCGTGCAGAATTCTCCTGTAGTGTACCATTCCTGCACGGGGTTGATCCATCCTGGATCAGCCTGGATCGGCGATCACCTCGGTGATCAGATCGGTCATCGATACGATCCCCAGCAGGCGGTTGCCCTCCGCGACCGGGACGTGACCGATCCTCATCTGGCGGAACATCCGCGCGATGTACATCACGCTGGTTCCGGGCGCGACGGTGATCGCAGGTTTGGTCATGATCGCATCGACGCGCACGGTGGACGGGTCTTTGCCCTCCGCCAGCACCTTGCTAACGATGTCGGCATACGTGATGATGCCGAAGGGATCTTCCTGATCATGCGGGACGACGATCAGGCTGCGGACGCCTTCGAGCCGCATCTGAATCGCTACGTCACTGATGGTCGCATCATCAAGAATGGTTGCTACTTCGGCGTGCATGATGTCGCGCGCGCGTAAATGATAGTTTGCCACCGCATCCCTCCGAGGCATGATCATGGCTACCGGCATTCACATGATGCCAG
>JAHEME010000574.1:2212-3006 GCA_024643825.1 Chloroflexota bacterium
ATCACGAAGTACTTCCCATTCGTCATGAGCTACTGGCTCCGTCGGGTTCAGATATTCTAGAACCGTGCCCCTTAAAGGATATCGATCCTGCGGGCTTGGTTTCTGTACAGGCAGAATGATGACCTCTACGGTTTCTCCTGCGTGAAAGGGAAGATCATGAATGACCAGTTTTCCATCATCCGACACAGTTGCCTCTATCCTGTGTGCTTGCATAACATTACCTCTCTACTGTACCAGCGGATGCACCTCTCACTTCTATATGTACGCAATTCTCGTTGGGGTGACTCTGCCTTAAAAAAACGCCCTGACCTCATCCGGGCAGGGCGTGGGATCAACTACACAATCGAGTGAGGCTATTGGAGGGTGAGTAAATAGGCGACCAGGTCGTTGATCTCATCCGGGGAGAGGACTTCACCGAAAGTCTTGGGCATCAGGTCGGAGTACCCGGCTACCAGATAGCTTGATGGACTCACAATGGATTCATGCAGGTAGTCGCTGGCGGATAAACCGTCGATGCGCTCCCCGGCCCTCGTGCCTACTCCCTGCAAGGATGGCCCGACCAGCGGGCTTCCATCGAGTGTGTGGCAGGTCGTACAGGGGATTCCGCTGGCGCCGCCTGTCGAGAACAACTGCTGACCACGCGTCACAGCGGCATTATCCGGGCTGCTCCCTTCGCCTCCACATGCGGCCAGCAAGATCGCCAGAATCAAGGCGACCAGCACAAGCATCCAACCTCGTCTCATTCCTATGCTCCGGTTCCATGATTTGTCACGGGCACGACTATACCGCAGTGT
>JAHEME010000575.1 GCA_024643825.1 Chloroflexota bacterium
ATGGAAGTTCGGGGAAGCCCATTCCTGGATAAAATCCCTCAACACCCCGATTCCAACGGTGCGAAACGGGTACAACAACATTTGAGGTCCATAAGGATTAAGCGAAATCGCCGCTGCCGAGAGAAGGCCGATCCCTATTATCATCAACGAAGGACGAAGGGGGATTCCCTCACTCTCTAGCTCCACTCCTCGCGGACGAACAACCCCATTCACGAGCCAGTGAAACCCCTCTCCAAGCAATGCTAGCACCATCAAGATGAAGCCGATGGCAAACCCTCCGTGAAGATTAGCCCACAGCACGAAGATTAGGGGCAATACCCATAAGCGATTGACACCCCGTTTTTGATACAACCACAAGATATACAGGACGACAGCGCTGAGAAGGAACGACATCATTTGCGGACGGGCGGACCAGAATACCGCCGCTGCTGCTGCCGCCAGCACTATGACAAAGGCTTTCAAAATCGGGTCGCCCTTCAACTGAAGGTACACAAAAACCATTCCCCCAGTTGCGAGCAAGGCCGTATACAATTCCAGACCAAAGTCCCCCAACGCGGAATACATCCCATATAGAACTAGTTGGGAGAGCCATGAGTGGTTGATCCACGCCGCCCCTAGTCGAGTGTGAGAGAACACATCCACCTGGAGCAAAACTCGATGCTCGATCTGCCACTCTCCCGCCCGGAGATGCCATAATGTATCCGTATCTAAGGGCGCGCGCATTGCCATCACAAACACAGCCACAAATGTGATAGCAGTGACAATCCCCCCAGGAGTAAGTCTCTTAACCGCCGAGATCACGGGACAATCCTATGATTCTACTGGATAGAGAGATCGATGTCCTCACCTATACCAGAGAAAGACAGCACACAACCCACACAAGCAATCATGAAAGCCTCATTGTATTCTCACAATACCTCTCGAAACCTTTTGTCAGAATTTCATCCAGAGCCCAGTTCTCTACGCTGCCCTATCTGATCCATACTATGCTCCAGTGTATGATGGGTAGCGGTCACTGGCAACTCTGAATTCGAGGGCCAACTTTATTCAGCAGTCACGATTGAAATGAGAGATTTTTCCCTGGAGAGGTCATCGCTGATCGTGGCGACAATCGACACTACCACCCCAAAGGTAGCCGCCCAATCTGCTCAACCCAAGATCGGATCGGGCTATCTGATTGAGCAAGAGGCTGTGATCGGTACAACTCATCAGCGCCGCCAACGATTCTTCTGGATGTGAATCAAGGTTTCTGTGCGTACGCCGTTACGAGATCGCCAAAATTGATTGGGAGAGGAACCCTGTCTAACCGTGTCAGAGATGCTGCCGAGTCGATAAAACCCGCGATTGCTTTGTTATAAGCTCGCAATCGCGTCGTGAGGTATCGCAATCGCAGATAGCGCCCTTCTGGGCGGACAGCCTTCACCTGAAAGCCAGCTTTCTGTATCATATCTGCCAATGTCCGACGTGAGAAGTAATAAATGTGCATTTCCATTAGCCAGGGCCAACGCGCCCCCATAAGACGGGCAAAGATGCTGTCAATATCCATCGTATGGATGGCGATCCAACCACCCGGTTTCAAAATCCGATACATATGTCGCAGCTCTGCCAGGGGATCGCCAACGTGCTCAATCACATCCCACATAGTAACAGCGTCCAGGCTTTCCGAAGGAAGATCTATTTCCTCCAGAGTACCACGCTGCACGTTTAGCCCACGCCCCGCTGCATATTGTGTTGCCCACAAAGATGGCTCGACGCCCTGAGCGTCCCAGCCTGAAGCAATCGCCTCTTCAACAAATACGCCCAGGTATGCTCCAACATCTAATAGACTCCGCCCTGCGGCGGGGCCTGTGAACTTCTCAAACTTACGAAGATGTTTGCGAAAAGTGATTTCCCGCGCATGACGCTCCTCAAGATAGAGGGGGTCTTCGACGATCTCGTAGTTATGCTTGATGCTAGCACGACGAGGACGTGGATTAGTGTAAACTAGGCCACAGTTGTGGCATTCAACAATGGGGGGATGCACTCCGTATCCTGGGTGTGTACAACGAAACGCCTCCCATTCAGTAGTTGTTCCATCTCCCTCTTGGGTACCAGGAAATCGGGTTTTCATCTCACTTTTGCCGCAATAATTGCAAACGACATATTCGCTATGTAATAGACCGGACGATGGAATGCTCAAGAAGATGCCCCTTCTTCGTTCCGAGATCGGCGGCTAAGGCCCTTTATTCTGCGCCAGAAAAGGCGCAGAACAGTGTACATCGCACGGGTAACCTCCTGGCTGGATATTTTTGACGTTCCTTCCACGCGATCCATAAATATGATGGGAACTTCTCCCACCTTAAAACCGAAGTTTTGCACAAGAAACAGCATCTCTATCAAAAACGAGTACCCACTGGAAAAGATCTCGTCAAGCGGAAGCGCTTCCAGGACTTCGCGCCGATAGCAGCGAAATCCCGCCGTGACATCACGTGCACGGAGGCCAAGCATGATCTTTGCAAAGGTGTTGGCACCCGAACTCAACAGTCGCCGATTCAGAGGAAAATCGGGTGTTCCGCCTCCCTTTACATATCGCGACCCGATCACAAGATCGGCTCCTTCTATGCTTGCATGCACCATTGAAGGGATGTATTTGGGGTGGTGAGAAAAGTCCGCATCCATTGTCATGATACGAACTACCATTCCGCCCATTTCGGAGATATTCAGTGCCTTTCGGAAGCCTGCAATGTAAGCAGTTCCGAGACCAAGTTTTCCACTACGATGAATCACAAAGACGCGGTTTTGATGAGTCGCTGCCAGGGTATCTGCAATCGCGCCCGTGCCATCGGGCGAACTATCGTCAACAACAATGACCCCAAGGTTAATCGGCAGGTCCAGCAGCAAGCGGACCAGTTCGGGGAGGTTCTCACGTTCATTGTAGGTTGGCACAATCACGACTGTCTCAACCACAGAGCACCACTTTCAGTCTCATTATCTCAGGGAGTGAACACAAAATAGGGG
>JAHEME010000576.1 GCA_024643825.1 Chloroflexota bacterium
GCTTTCAGCAGCTTCTATGGGGGTTGCCGTTGGTGCTTCGTCGGTGGCCTGCTCCGTCGGGGTCTCTGCGACGAGCGCAGCTTCGATCAGAAGTTCCTGACCGATCTCGATGGTATCCGAGGTGAGGGAGTTCAGATCACGAATACTTTGAACGGTGGTTCCATAGGCGATAGCAATTCGGCCCAGCGTTTCGCCAGAAGCCACAACATGCCATTGCGATCCGTCGTCACGACGGGGCTGTGGTTCGATGTTCGCGCCACCGCCATTGCCCCCCGATTGGGATGGTGGCGAATTACTGCTGCTCGTAGTGGGGGCCGGGCTGGCACTCGCACCGGAGGCGGTCAGTACAGCATTATCCCAGTACACACTGACCACAGGAGCACCCCATTCCGGGGAACTGTAGACAAATACGGTAATAGCATCCCCCTGGGCATCGGCTTCGATGGCAAACTGTTGATAATTATCGTATACCGCCTGCCCAGCAGACCAGACAATTGCTTCGCTGAAGGCATCCGTCCCCCCGGTGGGGTCAATGCCAACCTTCATCGTGATCGGATCAACACCGCCGTGACTGCTGTCACGGGCATCACAATCCAGCTTGTCATTCCCTTCAACACAAAACGAAGCCCACGCATGACCGTATACCGTAAACCGCACATGGCTCCCGGCAGGCACAGCTACTCGCTGATAAAGGCCCGCAAGATGCCTGGCCCAGGGCCGGAAGTACTGTTGAGCGACCACGCCGTCGCGTACCCGGTTGGGGTCTTCTTCAATGCTAGCGCCTTTGAACTCCGGCGCATCATAGGTATCGCCAGGATCGTTATACCACCACGCGTTCCAGCCATGCGCCACAAAACCGCCGCCATCGGCATGGAAGTCCTCGTTGTAGGGCCATTCAAACCCGCCATTGACGATCAGGTTATCCCCATCTTGCGGCTGTGGCTGCGCGTGTGCTTCCTGAGGATCAGCGAATACGACTGCTGCAATGGAGAGCAGGAAAAGAATAGAAACGATTTGACGAAGTGTGGATCGTGTCATGAGGCTCGACCATAGGCAAAGATGCGTAGGCCCCATTTTGAGGGGCCAAGAGGCTACTTATTCATAGAGGAGTATAGCAGTGCCCATGTGTATGGGCTACCAGCACATTTTCTACACGGCGCGAGGTCAGTGGCGTGTACTGCCTCGTTCCAATCCGACCAGCATCGCACGCAGATTGTCGTAATCTTCCAGCACGCGACCAGCACCTCTGGCTACGCATGTCATCGGGTCATCCGCCAACCAGACACGCATATTGACCTCTTCGGAGACTCGTTCCTGCAATCCTGCCAGTAGCGATCCGCCCCCTGCCATGCAAATTCCGCTTTCCATCAGGTCAGAGATTAGCTCTGGAGGTGTTTCATCCAGCGCATCTTTGATTGCATCCAGGATGATCTGAACAGAACTGGATAAGGCTTCTCGCAGTTCAATCGAAGAAACATCCACTGCTTCAGGCAGCCCAGTGATCAGGTTGCGCCCGCGCATGGTGATGCGCCGTTCTTCTGGGAGGGGGTAAGCCGATCCTGCTTCGAGTTTGGCGCGTTCCGCCATACGTTCGCCAATCAGGAGATTGTATTTGGTACGCATATACTGGATGACATCCTCGTCCATCTCATCCCCGGCCACACGGATTGAACGGCTGATCACGATGCCCCCCAGGGAGAAAATAGCGACCTCGGTCGTACCGCCTCCGATATCGACGACCATACTACCGTGGCTTTCTGTAATCGGGAGGCCAGCGCCAATGGCCGCCGCCATAGGTTCTTCAATCAGGAAGGCTTCTCGCGCCCCGGCAGAGATTGTAGCGTCATAGACTGCACGCTTTTCGACCTCGGTGACACCACTGGGGATCCCTACCACGACGCGCGGTCGTGGCAGAGGAACGAGTGACTGCTCGTGTGCTTTCCCGATGAAATATTCCAGCATTGCCTGGGTGATTTCAAAGTCAGAAATGACCCCATCGCGAAGCGGGCGGATAGCGATGATGTTCGCGGGGGTGCGGCCAACCATCTGCCGCGCTTCTGCGCCAATAGCCAACGCCTTGCGCGATCGCTTTTCAATAGCGACCCAGGATGGCTCATTGATCACAATGCCTCGACCCCGCACATTAACCAGGGTATTGGCTGTCCCCAGGTCAATGCCGATATCAAGTGAAAAAAGGCCTAATAGCCAGTTTAGCGGGGTAAACACGCAGGAAGTGCTCCTCGGAGGGTGACATTGGCCCCCGATGATCTACAGTCGCCAGGAGCATACCGCGCCGCATTATACCATCCGCACAGGTCACCTGCAATCAGTCTCAGGTAAGAATCACGCTGTGTTACGGGTACCAAAGGGATTCTTAGGGCCACGTTTTGCCCTGAAAGATTGCTTCGTATACACTGTGAGCGCCAGCTTCCTGGCTGGATAGACTCGTATCTATATCTCCAGAAGGGAACCCAAATGCCTGACTCCGATTATGATGACATGGCAGACGAGGAGCCAATAGAGGCATATTGTGTAAGTTGTCGGCTTACGGTTGAAATGGAGCATCCGACTCCGGTCTGGACTCGTCGCGGGACGCCCGGCACTCGCGGTGAGTGTCCCATCTGCGGCACAACAGTCTTCCGTATGGGCCGCACGGATGCGCATCGTGCCCACGCACGACCAGAAAGCGGTCGTATGGTAGGCAAGACAGCCACCGCCCTACAGAAGCCGGGGCAGCCGCGCTTCGCAGCGTACATCAACTATGGCCCACTGGATGAGACCATCGCGGCACGCATTGCCGATGATCTGAACCGCACCGGTATTCCAGTCTGGGTCGATCCAAATTCCGCCGTGCAGGATAAAGACCAGTGGGCCAGCCGCGTGCAACCGGGTCTCCTCGAATGCAGCCACATGGTGGTTGTGCTGTCGCAGTCTGCATTGGATACAGAAGATGTAGAGGAAAGCTGGCGCTTTTTTCGGGAACACCGCAAACCGGT